>NZ_JBAWKM010000010.1:0-91615 GCF_037095675.1 Pseudomonas sp. CCNWLW23
GCTCAGGCGCTTGTACTGGCCAAAGAGGAAACCGATCTCCCGCGCACCGACACCGATATCACCGGCCGGCACGTCAACGTCGGCGCCGATGTGGCGATACAGCTCGCTCATGAACGCCTGGCAGAAACGCATGACTTCAGCATCGCTCTTGCCCTTCGGATCGAAGTCCGAACCGCCCTTGCCACCGCCCATGGGCAGGGAGGTCAGCGAGTTCTTGAAGGTCTGCTCGAAGGCGAGAAATTTCAGCACGCCGAGGTTCACCGACGGATGAAAACGCAAGCCGCCCTTGTACGGGCCGATGGCGCTGTTCATCTGGATACGGAAGCCGCGATTGACCTGGACCTTGCCCTGATCGTCGACCCACGATACGCGAAACACCACCGCGCGCTCCGGCTCGCAGATGCGCTCCAGAATGCCCGAAGTCAGGTAATGCGGATTGGCTTCAAGAAACGGCCACAGACTGCGCAGGACTTCTTCGACAGCCTGGTGGAATTCGGGTTGGTCCGGGTCGCGTTTTTTCAGGCGCGCAAGGAAGGATTCGACGGATTCGATCATGGGCAAAGTCTCGGCAAATTTATTGTCGTTGGAGGAGATTGGGCCGGACTGTAACAAACGAATTGCGCACAGGAACAGAGCAAGATGTCGCAGTTATGAAATTAAATGGTGCACAGGATATAAATCCGAGGGGTTTTTGATCCGTTTTTGCACCTGAGTGGGGAGTTCAGATCCAAGACTTGCACCAACAGTTACACCGTCTTCGCGAGCAGGCTCGCTCCCACATTTGAAATGCGTTACCCCTGTGGGAGCGAGCCTGCTCGCGAAAGCCGCAACTCGGTTTATCAGGAAAAACCCAGGGCAAAAAAAACGGAGCCCGAAGGCTCCGCTCTTTCTGCAACCAACCCGATATCAGGCCAGTTTCTTGTGACGTACCCGGTGTGGCTGGGCCGCTGCTTCGCCGAGGCGTTTTTTGCGGTCGGCTTCGTACTCGGTGTAGTTGCCTTCGAAGAACACCGCTTGCGAGTCGTCTTCGTACGCCAGAATGTGCGTGGCGACACGGTCAAGGAACCACCGATCGTGAGAGATCACAATGGCGGCGCCCGGGAAGTCCAGCAGGGCTTCTTCCAGCGAACGCAGGGTTTCCACGTCGAGGTCGTTGGACGGTTCGTCGAGCAGCAGGACGTTGCCGCCCTCCTTCAGGGTCAGCGCCAGATGCAGACGACCGCGCTCACCGCCGGACAGATCCTTGACGAACTTCTGCTGGTCGCCGCCCTTGAAGTTGAAGCGACCGACGTAGGTGCGCGACGGGATCTCGTAGTTGCCGATGCGGATCTGGTCGGAACCGTCGGAAATCTGCTGGAACACGGTCTTGCTGCCGTCGAGGTCTTCACGGCTCTGGTCGACGCAGGCCAGCTGCACGGTTTCACCGATTTCGATGCTGCCCGAATCCGGAGTTTCCTTGCCCATCAGCATGCGGAACAGCGTCGACTTACCGGCACCGTTACCGCCGATCACGCCGACGATGGCGCCCTTCGGCATCGAGAACGACAGGTTGTCGATCAGCACGCGATCGCCGTAGCCCTTGGTGACGTTCTTGAATTCGATGACCTTGTCGCCCAGGCGTGGACCGGCCGGGATGTAGATCTCGTTGGTCTCGCTGCGCTTCTGGAATTCCTGCGATTGCATTTCTTCGAAGCGTTGCAGACGTGCCTTGGATTTCGACTGGCGGGCCTTGGCGCCTTTGCGCACCCACTCCAGTTCTTCTTTCATGGCTTTTTCGTGAGCCGACTGCTGCTTGGATTCCTGGGCCAGACGATCGGACTTGGCTTCGAGCCAGCCCGAATAGTTGCCCTCGTAAGGAATGCCCGCGCCGCGGTCGAGTTCCAGAATCCAGCCGGCGACGTTGTCGAGGAAGTAGCGGTCGTGCGTGATCGCGACCACAGTGCCCGGGAAGTCGTGGAGGAAATGCTCCAGCCACGCCACCGAATCAGCATCCAGGTGGTTGGTCGGTTCGTCCAGCAGCAGCATGTCTGGCGCGGACAGCAGCAGACGGCACAGGGCGACACGGCGCTTTTCACCACCGGACAGGTGTTCGACTTTCGCGTCCCAGGCTGGCAGACGCAGCGCATCGGCGGCGACTTCCAGCTGCCGCTCAAGGTTGTGGCCGTCGCTGGCCTGCAGGATCGCTTCGAGCTTGGCCTGTTCAGCAGCAAGCTTGTCGAAGTCGGCATCCGGGTCGGCGTAGGCCGCGTAGACCTCGTCCAGACGCGCTTGCGCATCCTTGATCACGCTGACCGCTTCCTCGACCACTTCACGCACGGTCTTGGCAGGGTCGAGCTGCGGCTCTTGCGGCAGGTAACCGATGTTCAGGTCCGGCATCGGACGGGCTTCGCCTTCGAACTCGGTGTCGACGCCGGCCATGATTTTCAGCAGCGTGGATTTACCCGAACCGTTGAGGCCGAGCACGCCGATCTTGGCGCCGGGGAAAAAGGACAGCGAAATGTTCTTGAGGATTTCCCGCTTCGGCGGAACAACTTTGCCCAGCCGATGCATGGTGAAGACGTATTGAGCCATGGAGAACCTTGGGTCAGTGACAGATGAATGATTGGAGCGCAGGCGATGCCTGGCCAGACTGTGCGCGTCGTTCACTTGATCGCAATCAATGCGTGCGCGCTGGAAAAAGTCTGATTGTAGGGGCTGGAACGCCCCCGGTCTAACCGGCAAAGCTACCTTAATGCTGGAAGGCAGTCCAGCCGAGAGGGGCTGGCACTTCGCCACGAGTCAAGGCATGCTAGCCGCCCTTCGGGCGTCCGGCTTATAGTGCACGTCGCGCCAGTCCAGCCAAATCGCAGGATCACAGCTTGACCAATGTCACTCCGCCAGCCTCTGTGAGCAGCACCCCACCGGCGCCCGGCTCGCCCCTGCGCGGGACATTAAAGGGTGCGCTGGCCACCCTCGTGCTGTTATTGCTCGCGTTGCTGTTCTGGCAACTGCTCGATCAATTGCGCGAAACTCAGAAAAATCAGCGCCAATACACCATCGACTACACCGCCGACCTCGCCGCCCAGGTCAGCCTGAACATGGCGCTGAACGCGCAAATTGCCCTCAATCTGCTACCGATCGTCGAACAACCGCAAACCGCCGACGAACAGCAGATGCTCCTGCGCAAGTTGCAGCGTTCGCTGCCCGACCTGCGCAGCATGGCCCTGCTCTCGCCCTCCGGCCGGATCATCAGCGACAGCGCCACCGACAGTTCCGACGCCGATTACCTGACCGAACTGGTGCGCCGCAGCCGTGCCCAGGCGCATTACTTCAGCAATGCCGATGACGGCTCGGTGGTGCATCTGCTACTGCATCAGGCCAGCGGCAGCAGTCGCGGTTACTGGGCCTTGCGTTTGACGCCAACCTTCTTCGACTCGCTGACCAAACAGGACGCCACCGCCCTGCGCCCGTTGTGGCTGGTGGAAAACCGCCTCAATCACCAGATCATCAGCCGCGACGCCGGGCTGCCCTCGGTCAAGGCTGGCGGGCTGACGCCCGACGATGTCGCCAACACCGTGCTGACCGTGCCGCTGAGCAGCAGCGACTGGCAATTGCGCGGGCTGTTCGACCGCCAGCGCGTACTGGAAGAATTGCTGCCGGCGTTCATCGGCAAATGCCTGCTCGGCCTGGCGTTTTCGATGTTGCCGGTGATCGCGCTGCTGAACATGCGTCGGCGCCAGCGCCAGGTGCATGAAGGCCGGCGGCGTTATCAGGATATTTTCGAAGGCACCGGCGTGGCCTTGTGCGTACTCGACCTGTCCGGCCTCAAGCAGATGTTCGACAAGGCGCAGATCCAGACCAGTGACCAGCTCAAGGCCTGGCTCGACCAACCGCAGCAGCGCCAGCAGTTGCTCGCGGAAATGCGCGTCACCGAAGTCAATCAGGTCGCCCTGCA
This sequence comes from Pseudomonas sp. CCNWLW23, assembly GCF_037095675.1. NCBI lineage: Bacteria > Pseudomonadati > Pseudomonadota > Gammaproteobacteria > Pseudomonadales > Pseudomonadaceae > Pseudomonas > Pseudomonas sp. CCNWLW23. The sequence continues at coordinate 3,935 of NZ_JBAWKM010000010.1, forward strand.
ACTGCTCGATGTGCACTCCTGCGACGATGCCTGGCAACTGCTGATCGATGGCCAGCGCCATCCGCAGTGCGCGATCGGTCAGCAGATCCTCGACGCCGTCCTGCAGCAGCAGAAACAGCTGGAACTGGAAATCAAACTGCCCAACAGCAACGGTCGCGACCAGCATCTGTGGATGGTTTTGCGCCTGCCGAGCGAGCAGCACGACTATAAAGCGGTGATTCTCAGCATCAACGACATCACCAGCCGCAAGCTGATCGAGCTGTCGCTGCTGGAGCGCGAAGGTTTCTGGTCGGACGTGGTGCGCACCGTACCGGATCATCTGTATGTGCAGGACGTGATCAGCCAGCGGATGATTTTCAGCAACCACCACCTCGGCCAGACCCTGGGCTACAACCGCACTGAACTGCATCAGATGGGCGAGTACTTCTGGGAAATCCTCCTGCACCCGGAAGACGCCGACTATTACCATCGTTCGCGGCAGTTGCAGCGTCACGCCGGTTACAGCCAGTTGTTGCAATGCCAATTGCGCTTCCGCCATCGCGACGGCAAGTGGCGGCGCTTCGACATCCGTGAACAGGCGCTGGCGCGGGACAAGCACGATCAGGTCACGCGGATCATCGGCGTGGCAAAGGACATCACCGAACAGATCGAGGCCAGCGAATCGCTGCGTGACAGCGAGCAGCGCTACCGCATGCTCGCCGAGAGCATCAGCGACGTGATTTTCTCCACCGACAGCAAGCTCTCGCTGAACTACGTCAGCCCCTCGGTGCAGGCCGTGCTCGGTTACAACGCCGAATGGATTTTCCAGAACGGCTGGCAATCGATCATCGCCAATCCCGGGCAACTGAACGGCATTCATGTGCTGATGGACCGCGTCAGCAAGGCGCTGGACAAGCCCGAGCAACTGGCATTGCTGCGCAGTCAGGTGCAAACGCAGCTGTTCCTCTTCGATTGCCTGCGCGCCGACGGCCGCAAGATTCCGATCGAACTGCGCCTGGTGCTGGTGTGGGACGAACACGGCGCGTTCGAAGGCGTGCTCGGTGTCGGCCGCGATATCAGTCAACAGCGCCGTGCCGAAAAAGATCTGCGCATGGCCGCCACGGTATTCGAGCACTCGACTTCGGCAATCCTGATCACCGACCCCGCTGGGTACATCGTCCAGGCCAACGAAGCGTTCAGTCGGGTCAGCGGCTACAGCGTCGGCGAAGTGCTCGACCAGTTGCCGAACATGCTCACTGTCGACGAGCAGCAGGACGCGCACTTGCGCTACGTGCTCAAGCAGTTGCACGAGCACAGCACCTGGGAAGGCGAAGTGTGGATGAAGCGCCGTAACGGCGAACATTACCCGGCGTGGGTCGGCATTACTGCCGTGCTCGACGATGAGGGCGATCTAGCCAGTTACGTGTGTTTCTTCAGCGACATCAGCGAGCGCAAGGCCAGCGAGCAGCGCATCCACCGCCTCGCCTATTACGACGCCCTCACCCACCTGCCGAACCGCACGCTGTTCCAGGATCGTCTGCACACCGCGCTGCAAGCGGCCGAACGGCAGAAGTCGTGGGTGGTGCTGATGTTCCTCGACCTCGACCGTTTCAAACCGATCAACGACTCCTTGGGCCACGCCGCCGGCGACCGCATGCTCAAGGACATGGCCACGCGCCTGCTGGCCTGCGTCGATGACGATGACACCGTGGCGCGCATGGGCGGCGACGAATTCACCCTGCTGCTGCAGCATCGCTCCAACCGCGAACTGGCACTGAACCGGGCAATTCACGTGGCCGAGCAGATTCTCGCCAGCCTGGTGCGTCCGTTCGTGCTCGAGGGCCGCGAGTTCTTCGTCACCGCCAGTATCGGCATCGCCCTGAGTCCGCAGGACGGCAACGAACTCAGCCAGTTGATGAAGAACGCCGACACGGCGATGTACCACGCCAAGGAGCGCGGCAAGAACAACTTCCAGTTCTATCAGGCCGACATGAACGCCAGTGCGCTGGAGCGTCTGGAACTGGAAAGCGATCTGCGCCATGCGCTGGAGCAGAACGAATTCGTCCTGTATTACCAGCCGCAGTTCAGTGGCGACGGCAAGCGCCTGACCGGCGCCGAAGCGCTGCTGCGCTGGCGCCATCCGCGTCGCGGGCTGGTGCCGCCGGGGGATTTCATTCCGGTGCTGGAAGAGCTTGGTCTGGTGGTGGACGTTGGCGACTGGGTCATCAGCGAGGCCTGTCGACAGCTGAAAACCTGGCACCAGCAACGGGTGCGGGTGCCGAAGGTGTCGGTGAACATTTCCGCACGGCAGTTCTCCGACGGCCAGTTGGGCACGCGAATCGCGACGATCCTGCGCGAAACCGGCCTGCCGCCGGCGTGTCTGGAGCTGGAACTGACCGAAAGCATCCTGATGCGCGAAGTCAGCGAGGCGATGCAGATTCTTGCCGGGCTGAAAAACCTCGGCCTGAGCATCGCGGTCGATGACTTCGGCACCGGTTATTCATCGCTGAACTACCTCAAGCAATTCCCGATCGACGTGCTGAAGATCGACCGTACTTTCGTCGACGGCCTGCCGTCCGGCGAACAGGACGCGCAGATCGCCCGGGCGATCATTGCCATGGCCCACAGCCTGAACCTGGCGGTGATCGCCGAGGGTGTGGAAACCCATGAGCAACTGGACTTCCTGCGCGAGCATGGCTGCGATGAGGTGCAAGGATATCTGTTCGGCCGGCCGATGCCGGCGGGACGGTTTGAAGCGCAGTTCTGTAACGACGCGCTGTTCATGTTCGACTGACGATCTGCGGCGCGCCCGAAAAGATCGCAGCCTTCGATCGTTCCCACGCTCCGCGTGGGAATGCCTCACTGGACGCTCTGCGTCCGCTTCGGCAGTTGACGCGGAGCGTCACGGGCTGCATTCCCACGCAGAGCGTGGGAACGATCAATGCCCCTCTGCTCGCGAAGGGGCCGGCAAAAGCACCGCACATCTGTCATGAACGCCACTTGTCTGCGACATGACGTCGTTTCATATGTCATCCAAAAGCGGTTGGGTTAGAATGCCCCCCTTTTCTGCCCCCGATCCTTGAGGACCGCCATGTTCAGCCGTGATTTGACTATTGCCAAGTACGACGCCGACCTTTTTGCCGCCATGGAGCAAGAAGCTCAGCGTCAGGAAGAACACATTGAGCTGATCGCTTCGGAAAACTACACCAGCCCAGCGGTGATGGAAGCTCAAGGCTCGGTCCTGACCAACAAGTACGCCGAAGGCTATCCGGGCAAGCGTTACTACGGTGGTTGCGAATACGTGGACGTGGTTGAACAACTGGCCATCGACCGCGCCAAGGAACTGTTCGGCGCCGATTACGCCAACGTTCAGCCGCACGCCGGTTCCCAGGCCAACGCCGCTGTTTACCTGGCTCTGCTGCAAGGTGGCGACACCATTCTGGGCATGAGCCTGGCCCATGGTGGTCACCTGACCCACGGCGCCAGCGTTTCCTCCTCGGGCAAGCTGTACAACGCCGTTCAATACGGTATCGATGCCAACGGCCTGATCGACTACGACGAAGTCGAGCGCCTGGCGGTCGAGCACAAGCCGAAAATGATCGTTGCCGGTTTCTCGGCCTACTCGCAGATCCTCGACTTCCCGCGCTTCCGCGAAATCGCTGACAAGGTCGGCGCTTACCTGTTCGTCGACATGGCTCACGTCGCCGGTCTGGTTGCCGCGGGTGTGTACCCGAACCCGGTGCCGTTCGCCGACGTCGTGACCACCACCACCCACAAGACCCTGCGCGGTCCACGTGGCGGTCTGATCCTGGCCCGTGCCAACGCCGAGATCGAGAAGAAGCTCAACTCCGCAGTATTCCCGGGCGCCCAGGGTGGCCCGCTGGAGCACGTGATCGCGGCCAAGGCGATCTGCTTCAAGGAAGCGCTGCAGCCTGAGTTCAAGGCTTACCAGCAACAAGTGGTGAAGAACGCCAAGGCCATGGCCGAAGTGTTCATCGCACGCGGTTTCGACGTGGTTTCGGGCGGTACTGAAAACCACCTGTTCCTGCTGTCGCTGATCAAGCAGGACATCTCCGGTAAAGATGCCGACGCCGCTCTGGGCAAAGCGTTCATCACCGTGAACAAGAACTCCGTGCCTAACGATCCACGCTCGCCGTTCGTCACCTCCGGCCTGCGCTTCGGTACTCCGGCTGTGACCACTCGCGGTTTCAAAGAGGCTGAGTGCAAAGAGCTGGCCGGCTGGATCTGCGACATCCTGGCTGACCTGAACAACGAAGCGGTGATCGACGCCGTTCGCGAGAAAGTCAAAGCCATCTGCAAGAAACTGCCGGTGTACGGCGCTTGATGCCTCGTTAATCCGCAATAAAAAACCGGTCACGATGGCCGGTTTTTTATTGCCATGAATTCAATAAAAAAATACCACCCGAATAAAGCAGCAACCTGCTAATCCCGTCCAGCAGGATTGTTCATCTCGTTGTTCAAACCAAACTCTTGCAACACACATGCAAACCGCCATAGATGAAAACCGCTTAGTCTGAAACCCGACTTGATAAATGGATTTCATCATGACGGGCAATATCGAAAAATCTTTCATCGCAACATTGAGAATGTTCGACCACAGGGTCGGCTTTCTTGAACAGCTGTACGGCAAACCGGCGATGGCTACCATCAGTCTGTTCAGCGGCGGTTTCTATACCGGACGCCCGCAAACACGGGATCAGTCCCACCTGCTCGGCATCCGGAGCAACGAGCAGAGCGGCCGGATAAAACCGCTGAAGCTGCATTTCGCTCATACCCCTGACGGCTACATCCTCACCGTGAAAAACCAGGGCAACTATTTCAATCAGGTAATCAGCAATCACTGGCTGGACACCGTCGAGGCCGTCAAGCCAGAGACTGACAACTTGACCACTTTTATTCTTGTCGACCGTAGCGGCACCGCTATAACGCTGGACAACTTAACGGGTGTACATACAGCTGTTTCTCTCAAACTGAAAAATCATGCCTATCTGGGCGGTATAAAAATCAGAAGTCTGCCTTACGTCTATCTGGGCAAAACCGAAGAACGTTCAAAGATCACTTTCATCCTGAGCATCGTCGAAAGACATGTACCAGTCATCAAAACGTGACTCACGCCCCGCCCAGAAAAAAAGGCATAGCCGCCAATTTTTCTCAAATGCTCAAGACCGGGCCATCCAGACAACTGGTAAGACCGGTCATGCCAATTTTCTAATTTTCCCTTGCGATCCGCGAAAACCTGCGCCTAGACTGCGCCTGCACTGGACATACCGGTAAGACCACAATAATTAAGTCCTGAATCCGCTGCGCCACGCGTACGGCAGCCAGGACACCGACCCAGGATTCCTCCCATGCTCAGATGGTGCTCGCGTTCAATCTTCCTTCAAGTGGTTCTCGGACTGATGCTCGGCATCGTCTGCGGGCTGACCCTTCCTGAATACTCCGCCCAGCTGAAACCGCTCGGCGATGGCTTCATCAAATTGATCAAGATGCTGATTGGCCTGATCGTGTTCTGTGTGGTGGTCAGCGGCATCAGCGGCGCGGGCGATCTGAAGAAGGTCGGACGCATCGGCCTGAAGTCGGTGATCTACTTTGAAGTGCTGACCACCATCGCTCTGGTGATCGGTCTGGTGTTCGCCTTCAGCACCGGCATTGGCAGCGGCGCGAACATTCATCTGGAGCAGCTCTCCAGCGCCGACATGGGCGACCTCGCCGAGCGCGGCCAGCACATGCACACCACCACGCAATTTCTGATGGACCTGATCCCGACCTCGGTGATCGGCGCCTTCGCTGACAACAATATTCTGCAAGTGCTGCTGTTCTCGGTGCTGTTCGGCAGTGCGCTGAATCTGGTTGGCGAAGCCGCTTCCGGGATTTCGCGATTGATCAACGAACTCAGCCACGTGATCTTCCGCATCATGGGCATGATCGTGCGTCTGGCGCCGATCGGCGTGTTCGGTGCCATCGCCTTCACCACCAGCAAATACGGTCTCGACTCGCTGCAGCACCTGGGCAGTCTGGTCGGTCTGTTCTACCTGACCTGCGTCGCCTTCGTCGCGCTGATCCTCGGTCTGGTGATGCGCGTTTCCGGTCTGCGCATGTGGCCGCTGCTCAAGTACCTGCGGGAAGAACTGCTGATCGTGATGGGCACCGCCTCTTCCGACGCCGTGCTGCCGCAGATCATGCGCAAGCTCGAACACCTCGGTATCGGCAGTTCGACGGTCGGTCTGGTGATCCCGACCGGGTACTCGTTCAACCTCGACGGTTTCTCGATCTACCTGACCCTGGCCATCGTGTTCATCGCCAACGCCACCGGCACACCGCTGGCGATGACCGACTTGCTGACGATTCTGCTGGTGTCGCTGATCACCTCCAAAGGCGCCCACGGCATTCCCGGTTCGGCGCTGGTGATTCTCGCCGCGACGCTGACGGCGATCCCGGCGATTCCCGTAGTCGGTCTGGTGCTGGTGTTGGCGGTGGACTGGTTCATGGGCATCGGCCGCGCGCTGACCAATCTGATCGGCAACTGCGTCGCCACCGTGGCCATCGCCCGCTGGGAAAAGGACATCGATGTACAGCGCGCGAACAAGGTGCTCAACGGTGAGCAGGGCTATAACTTTCAACCGCGAAAAACCGTCGCTCAGGCGGCGGCCAAAGAATTCTGAATGAGTGCCGTGCCTGCCAATATGCAGGCACGGCGCAGGGAGCCAATACGTGATTACAACTTCAACCGTCGTCAATTCAGTGGTGGAAAAACTCCGCGCCGCGTTGGCTCGAGGGCAATGGCGCTCCGGCGACATGCTGCCGGGCCAGCGCGAACTGGCCGAACAGCTGGGCATCAGCCGGCCGAGCCTGCGCGAAGCGGTGATCGTCCTCGAAACCCTCGGCCTGGTGCGCTCGATGCCGGGCAAAGGCGTGGTCGTCCTTGATGCGCAAGTCAGCGACAGCCAGAGCCACGACAGCGCAGTCGCCGGCGCCAGTCTCGAAGACGTGCTGCAACTGCGCTACACCCTTGAGCCGTTCATCGTCGGGCTGGTCGCGCAATCGATCAGCAGCAAGGAAGTCGGCCAATTGCGCCTGACCCTGATGGACATGCGCGAAGCCCTCGAGGCCGGTGACAGTGAGGCCGGAGTCAGTGCCTACATCGCTTTCCACGAAGAACTGTTCACGCTGACCTCGAACCCGATTTTCCAGAGCGTGGTACAGCAGACCAGCAACGCCCTCAAGCAAAGCGCCGAGGTATTGCGCAATTCCCCGGAACATCTGGCCGAACGCCTGGAAGAAAACGAAGCGGTAGTCCGCGCGATCCGCAGCAAGAACAGCGCTCAGGCCAGCGCCGAAATGCGTCGGCACATTCTGCGCGAGGGCCAGCGCATGGGCGTTGAGCTGAATATCCCGGACGACAACCTGCCCACCTGATTTGCCAGGAGAACGGCCATGAACAGTTTTGCTTCAGCCTCGCATGCGCATTCGACCGCCCTGCCCGTCTCTCGCCTGGGCACGCCGACGGAGGATCTGTATCCGCGACTGTTCGACGCGATCCTCGAACAGCGTATCGATGAAGACAGCCGGTTTACCGAGCACAGTCTGCAAGCGATGTTCGGCGCCGGCCGCGCCGATGTACGACGGGTGCTGACGCAGTTGTCCCATGAGCAGATCGTGGTGTTGCGCGCCAATCATCGACCACGAGTGGCCGCGCCTGATCGGGAACTGATCCGGCAGACCTTGCATGCGCGACGGCTGGCTGAAAACACCTTGGTGCGGTTGGCGTGTCAGCGTCCGCAGCCAGACGATCTGAAATGCTTGCGCACGTTGCTAGAGCGCGAGAAGCGCGCCGTCGAGCAGGATCGGCGCGGAGCGGCGATTCGGTTGTCGGGGGAGTTTCATCTACAGTTGGCACGGATGGCGGGAAATCTGCCGCTGGCGCATTTTCTGCGCAGTCTGGTGCCGCTTACGTCGTTGGCGATTGCGCGGGGTCAGGGCTCGACGCGAAGCTGTTGCGCACGGCAGGAGCATTTGGCGTTGGTTGAGGTTGTGGAGCGAGGTGATGTTTCCAAGGCCGGCATGTTGATGAATCGGCATCTGGATCATCTTGAGCAGAAACTGCTCGGTCCAGACCTTGAGCATTGTGCTGTCGGTTAGACCGCCTTCGCGAGCAAGCTCGCTCCCACAGTTGACCGCATTTCTCTGGACGGAATACGGTCTCCTGTGGGAGCGAGCTTGCTCGGGAAGACGCCATCACTGACAACCAAGATCCATCAGGCAGAAGCAACCCTGGCAAACCCCGCCCGAATTTTCTCTTCCGGCAAGTCATCGGCAATAAACACGATCACACTCTCCCGCGCCTCGCCCTCGGCCCATTCGGTGTCCCAGTCGAAACCATAGAGTTTCAGCACACCCTGAAACACCAACCGCCGATCTTCGCCGGCAATGTTCAGCACGCCTTTGTAGCGCAGCAACTGCTTGCCGTGCTCTTCCAGCAACTCGTTCATGAACTCGCTGAGCTGATCGATATCCAGCGCCTGATCGGTGCGCAGCACCAGGCTGGAGATGCGATCGATCGACGGCGCCTTGCTCACCGGACGCAGGCTCAAACCGCCGCCCAGGTCAGCATTGAGGTTGAAACCACGCACATCCAGCAATTCGGCCAGATCGATGTTGCCATGCTCGACCACGCGGATCGGCGCGCGGCGGTTGATTCGCGTGAGGCGTTCGCTCAGCGCGGTGAACGTCGCCTCATCGACCAGGTCGGTCTTGCTCACCAGCAAGCGATCGGCGAAACCGATCTGCGCCTGGGCGATGGTCTGCGTCAGGTGCACGTCGGCGTGAGCGGCGTCGACCAGGGTGATGATGCCGTCGAGCAGATAACGCTCGCGCAGCTCTTCGTCGATGAAAAAGGTCTGTGCCACCGGCGCCGGATCGGCCAGACCGGTGCACTCGATTACCAGACGGTCAAAGGCGATCTCGCCGCTGTCCAGGCGTTCGAGCAGCAGGTACAGCGCCTTGGTCAGATCGGTGTGAATGGTGCAGCAGACGCAGCCGTTGGCCAGGGTCATGACTTGCACCGGCTCGTCACCCAGTAACTGAGTGTCGATGCCGGCGTCGCTGAATTCGTTTTCGATCACGGCGATTTTCAGGCCGTGCTCGGCTTTCAATAAATGACGCAGCAAGGTGGTCTTGCCGGCGCCGAGGAAACCGCTGAGAACCGTTACCGGTATGGGAGAAGACAAAACCCGATCTCCTGAAAAGAACACAAAAACAAATGTGGGAGCGAGCCTGCTCGCGAAAGCGGTGTGTCAGTCAAAACATTCATCAACTGACACTCCGTATTCGCGAGCAGGCTCGCTCCCACAGGGGATTACCTCAACCTGATGCTGTCAGCTCAACAGCACTTCGGCCCACCCTTGCCACCGTAACGGGCTTCCTGACGTTCGCGAAAGAACATCTCGTAGCTCATCACCGGTTTGTCCGGGTGTTTGGTTTGCATATGCTCGACGTAGGTGTCGTAGTCGGGCATGCCGACCATCAGGCGTGCGGCCTGACCGAGGTATTTACCGAGGCGACTCAGGTCATTGAACATGCTGCAATCCTCTGGTTACGCATCCGGCAGGGCCTGGAATGGCGATTCTTTATCCGTACGCTCTTTTTTGCCCCAGGCGGCAATGCCGACCTTGAGCGCATAGAGCAGGATGCTGAACACCACGAACAGGAACAGCGCGGTGAGTGTGGCGTTGGTGTAGGCGTTGAAGATCACGTGCTGCATCTGCTCGACGCTTTTAGCCGGTGCCAGCACCTGACCGTTGGCCAGCGCATCGCTGTACTTCTTGGCCAGGGACAGGAAGCCGATCGCCGGGTTGGCGTCGAACAGCTTGATGAAGCCAGCAGTAGTGGTGCAGATCAACAGCCAGGTGGCCGGCAACAGGGTGACCCAGATGTAGCGCTGGCGCTTCATCTTGATCAGGACCACGGTGCCGAGCATCAGCGCAATACCGGCGAGCATCTGGTTGGAGATGCCGAACAATGGCCACAAGGTGTTGATGCCGCCCAGTGGATCGATCACGCCCTGATACAGCAACCAGCCCCACATCGCCACACAACCGGCGGTGGCGATCAGGTTGGCGCCCCACGACTCGGTGCGTTTCAGCGCCGGTACGAAGGAGCCGAGCAGGTCCTGCAGCATGAAGCGTCCGGCACGGGTGCCGGCGTCCACAGCGGTGAGGATGAACAGCGCTTCGAACAGGATCGCGAAGTGGTACCAGAACGCCATAGTGTTTTCACCCGGCAGGACACTGTGCAGGATCTGCGCAATACCGACCGCCAGAGTCGGCGCGCCACCGGCGCGAGCCAGAATGGTGGTTTCGCCGATGTCATGGGCAACCGCTTGCAGCGCTTCCGGTGTGATCGCAAAGCCCCAGCTCGTGACAACCTGCGCCACCGAAGCGACGTCACTGCCGACGACTGCGGCCGGGCTGTTCATGGCGAAATATACACCCGGCTCGATCACCGAAGCGGCAACCATGGCCATGATCGCCACGAACGATTCCATCAGCATGCCGCCGTAACCGATGTAGCGGGCGTTGGTTTCGTTATCCAAAAGCTTCGGCGTCGTGCCCGACGAGATCAGTGCGTGGAAACCCGATACCGCGCCGCAGGCGATGGTGATGAACAGGAACGGGAACAGACCGCCCTTCCATACCGGCCCGGTGCCGTCGACGAACTGGGTCAGCGCCGGCATTTTCAGCTCGGGCATGGTGATCAGGATGCCGATCGCCAGGGCGACGATGGTGCCGATCTTGAGGAAGGTCGACAGGTAGTCGCGTGGCGCGAGGATCAGCCAGACCGGCAGCGATGCAGCGACGAAACCATAGCCGACCAGCATCCAGGTAATCTGCACACCAGTGAAGGTAAAGGCTTTGGCCCATACCGGATCGGCAGCGATCTGCCCGCCCAGCCAGATCGAACCGAGCAGCAGCAATACACCGACCACGGAGATTTCGCCGATGCGGCCCGGGCGGATGTAGCGCATGTAGATGCCCATGAACATCGCGATCGGGATGGTCGCCATCACGGTGAAGATGCCCCACGGGCTCTCGGCGAGGGCCTTGACCACGATCAGCGCCAGCACCGCCAGGATGATGATCATGATCAGGAAGCAGCCGAACAGTGCAATGGTTCCGGGAATCCGGCCCATCTCTTCACGCACCATGTCGCCCAGGGAACGTCCGTTGCGTCGGGTCGACATGAACAGGACCATGAAGTCCTGCACCGCGCCCGCCAGCACCACACCGGCAATCAGCCAGAGTGTGCCGGGCAGATACCCCATCTGCGCCGCCAGCACCGGACCGACCAGTGGCCCCGCGCCAGCGATGGCCGCGAAGTGGTGACCGAAAAGAATGTGTTTGTTGGTCGGCACATAGTCCAGACCATCGTTGTTGAGCACGGCGGGGGTGGCCCGACGCGGATCCAGTTGCATCACGTTGTTGGCGATGAACAGACTGTAGTAACGGTACGCAACCAGATAAATGGCCACGGCAGCGACCACAATCCACAAGGCGTTGATCGCCTCGCCGCGGCGCAATGCCACTACGCCAAGGGCGCACGCTCCTACGATTGCCAGCACGAGCCAGGGTAAGTGGCGCAGCAGGCTATTATTATTTTTCATTTTATTATTCCAGCCAGGGTGGACAAGAAAGACAGCCACCCCGAGTTTAGCGCTTACGGCGCCAAAGGCCATACCCCGACATAGGTCTAGACGCTTGAGCGATTGGCTGGCGCCCGCATTCGCGGTCTATAGTCAGCGAACCTTCATGAGGATTGCGCCATGAGCGAGCACCCCGCCAATCGACGTCGTTTCAAACGTATTGCGTTCGATGCCCGAACCGAGCTGAAACAGGGCGAGTACATCTGGCCGGTCAAACTGATCGACCTGTCGCTCAAGGGCCTGCTGATCGAGCGACCGGAGCCGTGGCTCGGGGATAAAGACCAGGACTTCTTCGTCGACATTCATCTGAGCGAAGACGTCGATATCGAGATGGACGTGCATCTGGCCCATGAGGAAAACGGCCACTTGGGGTTCATCTGCCGGCACATCAGCCTGGAATCGATCCAGCGCCTGCGCCGCTTGATCGAACTGAATCTGGCGGATGAGGCCGAGCTGGAACGCGAACTGGGTGCCCTGATCGAAATCTAGGCCCCCCAATCCCGATTTGGAATGCCCTGTGGTGAGGGGATCTATAGGGTGAGGGGATTTATGGGGTGAGAGGATTTATGGGGTGAGAGGATTTATGTGGCGAGGGGATTTATCCCCGTTGGGGCGCGCAGCGGCCCTGAAAAGCGGGTCTGCTGCGCAGCCCAACGGGGATAAATCCCCTCACCACAGAGGTCCGGCGTTCACTCAAACAATGCGTCAAGTGCTTGTTCAAGGCGGCTCACGGCGATGATCTGCAAGCCGGGAGGCGATTCCTTCGGAGCGTTACCCTTGGGCATGATCGCGCGTTTGAAGCCGTGTTTGGCCGCTTCCTTCAACCGCTCCTGCCCGCTCGGCACCGGGCGCACTTCGCCGGACAGGCCGACTTCGCCGAACACCAGCAGGTCATGGGGCAGCGGCCGGTTGCGCAAACTCGACATCACCGCTGCCATCAACGCCAGATCCGACGCCGTCTCCAGCACCTTCACGCCCCCCACCACGTTGAGGAACACGTCCTGATCGTGGGTCGGAATCCCGCCGTGGCGGTGCAGCACCGCGAGCAACATCGCCAATCGGTTCTGATCCAGCCCCAGCGTCACCCGACGCGGGTTGGCCAGATGGCTGTCATCGACCAGCGCCTGCACTTCGACCAGCATCGGTCGGGTGCCTTCCCACGTCGCCATGACCACACTGCCCGGGACTTCTTCCTGAGCACGGGTAAGAAAAATCGCCGATGGGTTGGAGACTTCTTTCAGGCCCTTGTCGGTCATGCCGAACACGCCCAACTCGTTGACCGCTCCGAAACGGTTTTTCACCGCCCGCAGCAGACGCAGACGACCATCGGATTCACCTTCGAAATACAGCACCGTGTCGACCATGTGTTCCAGAACACGTGGACCGGCCAGCGCACCTTCTTTAGTGACATGGCCGACGAGGAAGATCGCCGTGCCGCTCTGTTTGGCGTAGCGCACCAGCAACGCCGCACTTTCACGCACCTGCGACACGCCGCCCGGGGCCGATTGCAGTTGTTCGGTGAAAATGGTCTGGATCGAGTCGATCACCATCACCTTGGGCTTTTCCTGGCGGGCGGTGGCGATGATGGTTTCGATGCAGGTTTCGGTCATCACCCGCAGTTGATCCTGCGGCAGGCCGAGACGGCGAGCGCGCATGGCCACCTGCTGCTGGGATTCCTCACCAGTGACGTACAGCGCCGGCATGCTTTTGGCCAGATTGCACAGGGTCTGGAGCAGGATTGTCGATTTACCGATCCCCGGATCACCGCCAATCAGCACCACCGAGCCATCGACCAGACCACCGCCGAGCACGCGGTCGAGCTCACCGGACGCGGTGGAAAAACGTGGAATCTCTTCGATGCTGACTTCCGCGAGCGTCTTGATCTGCGCCTGCTGGCCAGCCCAACCGGTGCGCCCGGTGGGTGCCGTGGCGCCGCCGCTTTCGATCATGGTTTCGGTCAGGGTGTTCCAGGCACCGCACTCGCCGCACTGCCCGGCCCACTTGGGAAAGGTTGCGCCGCACTCGGTGCAGCCGTACATGCGCTTGGCCTTGGCCATCAGAACCCCCGGAGCAAAAGACGCGATGATAACGCAGCCATCGCTGATCAGCGCGGCGCAGCGGTACGGATTTCGCCGCTGGCCAGACGCGCGGCACTGTTACCCAGCGGATCCTCGGCGTTGAGGTCGGCGCCCTTGGCTTTCAACGCATCAAGCAATTCCAGACGCTTGAACAGCCCGGCGTACATCGCCGCAGTCTGCCCGGCGCCGTTACGCTGGTCGGGGCTGCAATCGGTGGCCATCAGGCGCCGGACGATCTGCAACTCGCCTTTGAAAATCGCGCCCATCAGCGCCGTGTTACCGCGTTGGTCCTGAGCACAGGCATCTGCGCCAGCGGCGAGCAGGCGTTCAACCGCCGGCGCCTGACCGTGATAGGCCGCCAGAATCAGCGCGGTGTAACCCTTGCTGTCGCGGGTATCGAGGGAATAGCCGGACTCGATGAAGGTCTCGAGCATTGGCACATCGCCACGGCGAGCGGCGTCGAAGTAGTAATCCTGCAACTGCGCCTTGATTGCCTCGGGGCTTTGCTCGACCGGTGCCGCCCACACGGTGAACGACAGGCACCCGGCCAGGCACAAAAGAAAAATACGCATCGGGCTCTCCTTGAGCGCACGCGAGGCCGCACAGGCCCTCGCGTGCGCCGCATCGCTATCAGTCGGTCAGTTTGGCCGCCAGTGCTTTCACACGGCTGAGGTCGCCCTTGGCCACTTCGGTCACACCGCTGCCGTACTCGGGGTCAGCCTTGTACAGGAAGGACAGGATGATGTGCTTGCTCTCGTCATCGGTGGTGGCCAGCGAGCCGCCGAAGCTGTCGATCAGGTCGCGACGTTCCTGCTTGCTGTACGAGCGATACAGATCACCGGCCTGCTTGAAGTTCTGCTCACGCTGGATCTTCGCCTGTTGCGTGCTGCCCGCCAGCGCCGACTGGCTGTAACGCGCCGCTGGCGTCTCTTCACGCGGTTGCAGACGACTCGGCTGGTAGTTGACGCCGGACTGGCTGGCGCCAAAATTCATCGCGCCATCCTGATTGCCATTGTTCACTGCGGTTTTCGGTGCGTTGATCGGCAATTGCAAAGCGTTGGCGCCGAGGCGATACATCTGCGTATCGGCGTAAGAGAACACTCGGCCCTGCAACAAACGATCTTCCGAAGGCTCGATACCCGGAACTACGTTGGCCGGTGCCATGGCAACTTGTTCAGTTTCCTGGAAGACATTGGCCGGATTACGGTTCAAGACCATTTGTCCAACTTTGCGCTCGGCAATACCCGGCCAGATCTTGGTTGCATCCAGTGGATCGAAATCAAACTTGGACAAATCCTGCGGCTTGAGAACTTGCACGTACAAGTCCCACTTCGGAAAGTTGCCCTTGTTGATATTACTCACCAAGTCGTTGGTCATATGACTGTAATCCTGACCTTGAACTTCGCTAACTTGTTTTGGCGTAAGGTTCTTGATGCCTTGAAGACTCTTCCAGTGAAACTTAACGTAGTGAACTTCATTCCTGGCATTGATCAGCTTATAGGCATGAACACCATTGCCATCCATCTCCCGGTAACTGGCCGGAGTGCCGTAGTTGGAATACAACTCGGTCAGTGTGCGGGTGGCTTCCGGTACATGGGAGAAGAAATCGAACCGGCGCGAATCGTCATCGAGGTTGGTGCGTGGATCGGGCTTGAAGGCGTGCACCATATCCGGGAATTTGATCGCATCGCGGATGAAGAAGGTCGGGAAATTGTTGCCGACCAGATCCCAATTACCGTCAGCGGTGTAGAACTTGGTGGCGAAACCCCGCGGGTCACGCAGGGTTTCCGGGGAATGGTTGCCATGCACCACCGCCGAGAAACGCACGAATACCGGCGTGCTCTGGCCTGCGGCGAACACCTTGGCCTTGCTCAGATCGCTGAGGTCATCGGTCACGGTGAAGGTGCCATGAGCGCCGGTGCCGCGTGCATGTACCACGCGCTCGGGAATACGCTCACGGTCGAAGCGCTGCAGTTTCTGGATCAGTTGCACATCCTGCAGCAGCACCGGGCCGTTGGCGCCGGCGGTTTGCGAGTTCTGATTGTCACCGACAGCAGCGCCGTTATCGCGGGTCAGCGGAGCGGCGTTGACCGAGAAGGTCAGCAGGCTGGCGGTGAGAACGCCGAGAGTGCGGCGATGGGGAAAAGCCCCCAGTCCAAGAGCGGAAGTCATATCAGGTTCCTCTGGTTTTATTGAGCGCATCCAGGTGCGCCACAGCAAGGCTAGAGGCCCCCGCAGAGGAACATAAATAGAAAGAACGTAACGCCATGATTGAAGAAATTGGCTTTCCCGTCAGCGGGTTAGCGCGTATTCCGCGCGCGATTGCTGGCATTTTGCAAACTAATCGTCAATTGATGTGTCGATAAAAACGGGCATTGTAAGAAGGTGTTTCGCGCAGGAGGCGTTTCGCTGATTTACACTGCCTACACCAAACTCATCTGTAACAAGGAAATAACTATGGGCGTGCTTAGCGAGTTCAAGGCCTTCGCGGTCAAAGGCAATGTGGTCGACATGGCCGTCGGTATCATCATCGGCGCGGCGTTCGGCAAGATCGTTTCGTCGTTTGTCGGCGACGTGATCATGCCGCCGATTGGCCTGTTGATCGGTGGGGTGGACTTCAGTGATCTGGCCGTCACGCTCAAAGCCGCCCAGGGCGATGCGCCCGCCGTGGTGCTGGCTTACGGCAAATTCCTGCAGACGGTGCTGGATTTCGTGATCGTCGCATTCGCGATCTTCATGGGCGTCAAAGCCATCAACCGCCTCAAGCGCGAAGAAGCCGTGGCGCCGACCGCGCCGCCGATCCCGAGCAAGGAAGAGCAACTACTGGGCGAAATCCGCGACCTGCTCAAGGCGCAGAACGAGCGGCCCTGAGGCATTCGCTACACATCAAAACGGCACCCGCGGGTGCCGTTTTCGTTACCAGTAATTCTCCACCGCAACCTGCCCCGGCTTGCGCGTCAGGCTCAGGCGCATGTCGCGCTGTTTCAGCAAGGCGCGGGTGTCGTCAATCATCTGCGGATTGCCGCACAGCATCACTCGCGAATGCTCTGGCGAGAGCTCAACCCCTGCCGCTCGTTCCAGTTCGCCGTTTTCGATCAACGTGGTAATCCGGCCCTGCAATGCGCCT
Source organism: Pseudomonas sp. CCNWLW23 (assembly GCF_037095675.1). Lineage (NCBI taxonomy): Bacteria > Pseudomonadati > Pseudomonadota > Gammaproteobacteria > Pseudomonadales > Pseudomonadaceae > Pseudomonas > Pseudomonas sp. CCNWLW23. Next base: position 20,838 of record NZ_JBAWKM010000010.1, read on the forward strand.
GGGTGGGCTTGGCGGGTGACAGTGGGGATGAATTGCAGCTTGTGGGCGTATTCACTCAGATAGTCACGTTGCGCCAACCCGGCGATCAACTCTTGATAGGCCAGTTCCCGCGCCTCCCGGACGCTGTAAACCAGAATGATCCGCTCGAATTTCTCCCAGACCTCGAAGTCCTGCAGGATCGACAGAAAGGGCGCCACCCCGGTGCCGGTCGACAATAACCACAGGTCTCGGCCGTCGACAAAACGATCCAGCGTCAGGTAGCCGAACGCCTGGCGCTCGACCATCAAGCTGTCGCCGACCTGTAGCCGGCTCAGCTCACTGGTGAATTCGCCGCCCGGCACGACGATGGAAAAGAACTCGAGAAACTCATCGAACGGCGACGACACCATCGAATAGGCGCGCCAGACCGTGCTGCCATCGGCCTTGGTGACGCCCAGCCGGGCGAACTGGCCGGCACGGAAGCGAAAGCCGGGATCACGGCTGGTGCGCAGCGTGAACAGGTTCGGCGTCAACGGTTGCACATCGAGCAAGGTCTGGGTGGTGTACTTCTCGGCACTGGCAGTCATGAGGCACTCCTTGAAACGATTGCCCACAGTGTCCCGCAAAATCGCGCTGCCAAACACTCGTGATTGGTAATGGTATTGACGGGATCAGCGCTAAACATTCGATTCGCTGGCAATGCTGGATCTAGAGCAATAACTTTAAGATGCCAGTTAAAATATAACAGCCTGTATTGCTAAGAACACTTTATAAAAAACAGCAAAGTTTCAATCTCGAAAAAATGTAAGGCGTTTCGCAGGAAAGATCCTACACTTCGATTCGTGCCGGATTTTTTGGATCCATTTGGCGCCCCTATATCAGGATGGAGGCAAAGTTCATGGAAACGTGGAAGGAATCACAATTGAAACAACTGACATTTGCCAAAGGCATTGAGGCGGCATACCCGATACTGCTGAGATTTGCCGAGAATCTGGGCTTTAACTATTGTGCGATAGCGGTCACCTCCCCCCATCGCGATGTCCATTTGAATGCCTTGCAAATCAATAACTATCCGAAAGAATGGAACATCCAGTACAACAAAGAGAACTACCGGAATATTGATCCGGTAATAGCGCATTGCAATCATTCGGTATTGCCGATCGTCTGGGAAGAAAGAGTATTCACCGATGCGCCAGAATTGTGGCAGGCGTTGAAACAGAATGGACTACAGCATGGCTGGTCGCAGGCCTTTCATGACGAAACCAGTGGTTTGTGCAGCATCATCAGCCTGGCGCGCACCCACTGCCCGATCAGCCCGCTCGAACTGTATGAGCATTACGGTTATCTGTTTTTTGCCAACCGACACTTCAGTGACCTGTATGCCCGCACCGTTCCCACACCGGCCAAGCCCAGCAAGCCGAGGCTATCGTCCCGGGAGCTGGAGATCATGAAATTGTCCGCCATGGGCAAGACCGCTCACGATATTTCGAGAATACTCAGCCTGAGCGAACGCACCGTTAACTATCATGTGCAAAACGTCATCGAAAAATTCAACGTCTGCAACAAGATTTCCGCAGTGATTGCCGCCGCTCGTGCCGGCATCATCTGAAAGCTGAGCGTTATCGCGCGGTAATCCTGCGAGTATTTAGGCGCAAAAAAACGTACCATTCAGGCCTTTCCGAGTGATGACGCAACCTGCTTGCATCGCAGTCCACTCGATCGGATCCCGTCGCACCATCTGCCGGCAACGGGATATCTGCCGAATATCCTGAGTCCCCGCCCCATGCCTTTGCTCGAAACGCCTTTCGCCCAGCTCGACCTGATCCGCCAGCCTGAACAGCAGAATGAACCGCTGCAAGCCTTCGATGCGGCGGACGAATACCTGCTCAATCATCTCGCCAGCGAACAACCTGCGAGCAGCACGCGCGTGCTGGTGCTCAATGACAGCTTTGGCGCCTTGGCGATCAGTCTGTTGGACAAGGTCGAGGTGAGCAGTAGCGGCGATTCGTTCCTGGGTTTCGTCGGGCTGGAAAAGAATCTGCTGCGCAATGGTCAGGCGTTCGATGCGATTCGTCCGATTCCGGCCAGTGAGCCCTTGGTCGGGCCGTTTGACCGGGTGCTGATCCGCGTCCCCAAAACTCTGGCGCTATTGGAAGAACAGCTGATCCGCCTGCAAGGACAACTCGCTCCCGGCGCGCAAGTGATCGCCGCCGCCATGGTCAAGCATCTGCCGCGTGCTGCCGGCGATCTGCTGGAGCGCTACATTGGACCGGTACAGGCGTCGCTGGCAGTGAAAAAGGCGCGATTGCTGATCGCCACACCTGAAAGCAAAGCGCCCGCCACATCGCCCTATCCCACTCGCTATCGCCTCGACGAACCAGCGATCGAATTGCTCAACCACGCTAACGTGTTCTGCCGCGAAGGCCTCGACATCGGCACTCGCGCGTTTTTGCCGCATCTGCCGAAAAACCTTGGCCACGCGCGAGTCGCCGATCTCGGTTGCGGCAACGGTGTTCTGGCAATCGCCAGCGCCCTGCAGAACCCGGATGCGCATTACACGCTGGTCGACGAATCGTTCATGGCGGTGCAATCGGCTGCCGAGAACTGGCGCGCGGCATTGGCCGATCGCGAGGTCATCGTGCGCGCTGGCGATGGTCTGGCCGGGCAGGCGCCGCAGTCGCTGGACGTGGTGCTGTGCAACCCGCCGTTCCATCAGCAGCAGGTGGTTGGCGATTTCCTCGCCTGGCGCATGTTCCAGCAGGCGCGCGAGGCACTGGTGGTTGGTGGTGCGCTGTACATAGTCGGCAACCGGCATCTGGGCTATCACAGCAAACTGGCGCGCCTGTTTCGTGGTGTCGAGCAAGTGGCGGCGACGCCGAAATTCGTCATCCTCAAGGCGCGCAAATAAAACTGCGGCGTAAAAACCCTCCGTGAGGAGGGTTGCAAATCCATACCCGAAGGCGCCGGGACGGGATGTTTCAGTGGGTGGTCAAACCTGCGGCATTCATGAACATGCGCATCAGGCTGGCGGCGATGAACAACACGCCGACACTGCCAACCCAGATCAGAGCCAACCAGCCGAGCCGCTGCCACAGCGGCTTTTTTTCGGCTTTTTCAATGTCGTGCAGGGAATGTTTGCCGGTCATTGCATCGATCTCCGTTAAGCCAAGGCGTCACTGCGGACGCCTTCGCGAGCAGGCTCGCTCCCACAGGGCAAGCCCAGCATGGGATTAGTGGTAACCGTCTTCGTGGGTGACCTTGCCGCGGAACACGTAGTAGCTCCAGAAGGTATACCCCAGGATGAACGGAATGATGAACAACGTGCCGACCAGCATGAAGCCCTGACTTTGCGGCGGCGCGGCGGCGTCCCAGATCGAGATCGACGGCGGCACGATGTTCGGCCACAGGCTGATGCCCAAGCCGCTGTAGCCGAGGAAGATCAGCACCAGGGTCAGCAGGAACGGCGTGTAGTTGGCATTACGTGCCACCGCGCGAATCAGGCCGTACAAGGTGACCAGCACCAGAATCGGCACCGGCATGAACCAGAACAGATTCGGCATGCTGAACCAGCGCGAGGCGATTTCCGGATGCGACAGAGGCGTCCACAGGCTGACGACACCGATAACTGCCAGCAGCACGAATGCCAGCGGTCGCGCCAGGTCATGCATCTGCTCCTGCAATTTGCCTTCGGTTTTCATGATCAGCCAGGTGCAGCCGAGCAAGGCATAGGCCACCACCAGCGCCGCGCCGCAGAACAGCGTGAACGGCGTCAGCCAGTCCAGTGAACCACCGGCGAACTGGCGATTGACCACCGGCAGACCATCGATGAACGCTCCCAGCGCCACGCCCTGAAAGAACGTTGCCGCGATCGAACCACCGATGAATGCCTTGTCCCACAGATGACGTTTTTCATCCTTGGCCTTGAAGCGGAACTCGAAAGCCACGCCGCGAAAGATCAGGCCCATGAGCATGAAGATCAGCGGCAGGTACAGCGCCGACAACACCACCGAATAGGCCAGCGGGAAGGCGCCGAACAACGCCGCGCCACCCAGTACCAGCCAGGTTTCGTTGCCGTCCCAGACCGGGGCGACGGTGTTCATCATCACGTCGCGATCGGTCTTGCCGGGTACGAACGGGAAGAGAATGCCAATGCCCAGGTCGAAGCCGTCCATGACCACGTACATCATGATGCCGAAGATGATGATCACGGCCCAGATCAGCGGAAGATCGATACCCATGAGTCAAATCTCCTTGGTCAAGCGAGTGTTGTCTTCGTGCTCGCCCTCGGCCGGATCGTCGGCTGCGGACAACGGACGTGCCGGGGTGCGTTTCTTGCCTGGACCACCGTCCGGTGTTTCGCTGCCTTCGCTGATCTTCGGCCCTTTGCGCACCAGGCGCATCATGTAGCCGAGACCGGCGCCGAACAGGGCGAAATAGACCACGACGAACATGATCAGGGTGATGCTCATCTGCATGAAGCTGTGGTTGGACGAAGCATCGGCAGTGCGCATCAGGCCGTAGACCACCCATGGCTGACGGCCGATTTCCGTGGTGAACCAGCCAGCGAGAATCGCGATCAGACCGGACGGCCCCATCCACAAGGCCAGATGCAGGAACGGCCTCGAGGTATACAGCGAGTCACGCTTGCGCAGCCACAGACTCCACAAACCGGTGAAGATCATCAGGAAACCGAGGCCGACCATGATCCGGAACGACCAGAACACGATGGTCGAATTCGGCCGGTCTTCCGGTGGAAATTCCTTCAGCGCCGGTACTTGTTTATCCAGCGAGTGGGTCAGAATCAGGCTGCCGAGGTATGGAATCTCTACGGCGAACTTGGTGCGTTCCTCTTTCATGTCCGGCCAGCCGAACAGGATCAGCGGCGTCGCTTCGTCGCCATGGTTTTCCCAGTGGCCTTCGATCGCCGCGATTTTTGCCGGCTGGTGCTTGAGCGTATTGAGGCCGTGGAAGTCGCCGATCACAGCCTGGATCGGCGCGACGATCAACGCCATCCACATCGCCATCGACAGCATGGTGCGGATCGCCGGGTTGTCCCTGCCGCGCAGCAGGTGCCAGGCCGCCGACGAGCCGACGAAGAACGCCGTCGCGACGAACGCGGCCGTGGCCATGTGCATCAGCCGGTAAGGGAATGACGGGTTGAAGATGATTGCCAGCCAGTCGGTGGGGATCACCTGACCGTTGACGATTTCAAAGCCTTGCGGGGTCTGCATCCAGCTGTTGGAGGCGAGAATCCAGAAGGTCGAAATCAGCGTGCCGATCGCTACCATCACCGTCGAGAAGAAGTGCAGGCCGCGCCCGACCTTGTTCCAGCCGAACAGCATCACGCCGAGGAAACCGGCTTCAAGGAAAAACGCCGTAAGCACTTCATAGGTCAGCAACGGTCCGGTGACGGCACCGGCGAAGTCGGAGAAACGACTCCAGTTGGTGCCGAACTGATAAGCCATGACCAGCCCGGAAACCACGCCCATGCCGAAGTTGACGGCAAAAATCTTCGACCAGAAATGGTAGAGATCGCGGTAGGTGTCGTTGCGGGTCTTCAGCCACAAGCCTTCGAGCACCGCCAGGTAACTCGCCAGGCCAATGGTGATGGCCGGGAACAGAATGTGGAACGAGATGGTGAACGCGAACTGAATTCGGGCGAGATCGAGAGCCTCTAAACCGAACATATGGCTTCCTCTGTCAGGTAATACGGGTAGCTGGCCCGGAGGCCTGCACCACTGCCCCCACGGATATGGAGTGCGGCGAATTCGGATTCGTTCTTTTTTTGCAACCATCGCAACGCAGGGAGTCTGGCCAAATGGCCGCCAGATCAGTTCCGGTCGGGGTCTTGATCTGGATCAAGCAACGTTGAAAGAGTAGTCCCATTTTTGCCAATGAACTGCGTGGTGGTTTGCCGCGTGACAAGTTGCCTCACTCCCCTGTGGCGAGGGGATTTATCCCCGTCCGGCTGCGCAGCAGTCGTCGTCGTTTCGAGATTTTGGGGCCGCTGCGCGACCCAACGGGGATAAATCCCCTCACCACAGGGGTGATTGTCAGCATGAAAGATCGATGTCTGGCTAACTGAATTGTTTCTCGTAGCAACTTCCTGTTACAGACTGGTGATAATCTCGCCGTTCACTCGTCCAAGACCTGCCTTCAGATGCCCACACAAGAGCCCCTGCTGTTACGTCACCATCGTCCGTTCATGGCTTTCTGGCTGGCGCGGATTTTCACCGCCAGCGGGTTCCAGATGCTCACCGTGGCAATTGGCTGGAACCTGTATCAACTGACCGGCAACGTGCTGGATCTGGGCCTGGTCGGGCTGGTCGAATTCGCCCCGCGGGTGCTGTTCATGCTGCACACCGGGCATGTCGCTGATCGCTACGATCGGCGCAAGGTCGCCGCGCTTTGCCAGTCGTTGCAGGCGTTGATTGCCTTGGCGCTGGCCATCGGCAGCGCCACCGATCACGTCACCCGCGAGATGATTTTCATCCTCGCCTTTCTGCTCGGCGCCGCCCGTTCGTTCGAGATGCCGACGACTCAGGCGCTGCTGCCGAGCATCGTCCCAAGTGCGCTTTTCCCCCGCGCAGTTGCCGCCGCGCAATCGGCGCAGCAGTCGGCCACTATCGTCGCCCCGGCCCTCGGCGGTTTGCTCTATGCATTCGGCAGCGTCTGGGTCTACGGCCCGACCGTGCTGCTGTATGTGATCGCCTGTTCGCTGATGCTCAACCTGCCGGCACGCCAGACGCCATTGAATAAAGGCAAAGCCACGCTGGACTCGCTGCTGGCGGGGATTCGCTTCATCCGCAGCCGCCCAGACATCCTCGGCGCGATCTCGCTGGACCTGTTCGCCGTGTTGCTCGGCGGCGCCACGGCGTTGCTGCCGGTGTTCGCCAAGGACATTCTGCTGACCGGCCCGTGGGGTCTGGGCTTGCTGCGTTCGGCACCAGCGGTGGGTGCCCTGCTGATGTCGCTGTTTCTCGCGCGATATGCCGTCGAACGCAACGTGGGCCGAGTGATGTTCACCGCCGTCGGCATCTTTGGCGTCGCGACCATCGCTTTCGGTCTGTCGACCTCGTTCTGGTTCTCCCTGGCGGTGCTGGTGGTGCTCGGCGCAGCGGACATGATCAGCATGGTCATCCGTGCCTCGTTCGTACAGCTGGAAACTCCCGACGAAATGCGCGGCCGGGTCAGCGCGGTGAACGGCCTGTTCATCGGCGCATCGAACCAGTTGGGCGAATTCGAATCCGGCCTCACTGCCCACTGGTTCGGCACCGTGCCGGCGGTGGTCATGGGCGGGATCGGCACCCTGGTGGTGACGGGGACGTGGATCAAACTGTTTCCGACGTTGGCGAATCGGGACCGGATGCATGTGCCGGTGGAAGAGAAGGCCTGAATCTTTCAGGCCATCAACTCCCCCGCCACCCTCGCCCGCAACGCCTTGCCACCAAGCTGCTCGACCAGGGTCAAGGCAAACTCCAGTGCCGCGCCCGAGCCTTGGGCGGTGATGCAGTTGCCGTCGACCACCACCGGTTGATCAACAAACGTACAGCCGGACAACTGATGGCTGGCGCCGGGCAGGCAGGTCATGCGGCGCTGGCGCAGCACGCCTGATGCTTGCAGGGCGACAGCCGGGGCTTCGCCGATGGCGGCGAACAGTCGGCCGGCGCTGGCTTGGTCCTTGAGCAACTGCTGCAAGGGCTGATGCGCCGCCAGATGCTGCGAACCGACGACACCGCCCGGCAGGGCAATGAGGTCAAAAGTCTGTGCCAGTACATCGACGAGCATGCCGTCGGCAGTCAGCCGGGTGCCGCGTGCGCAGGTCAGCATGCGCCGGCCTTCGATGCTGGCGGCGACCACTTCGATGCCGGCGCGGCGCAGCACGTCGATCAGGGTCACGCTTTGCAAATCGTCGATGCCTTCGGCGAGGGCAATCAGGGCTCTGGAAGTCATGGGCGCTTTCCGCTGGATAGTCAGTCAAGCGTAGTCAGCTTTGTCCCACCTTGTTCGCAGACAGCCGTTACTTGATGTAAAGCTGGGTCGAAAGCGTGTTGCGCGGGGCGTTGATCGAGGTGTTGCTGAAGTTGAAGGTGCCTTGCTGTTTGCCGGCCAGATCGAAGGTATAAAGAGAACCGACGGTTTTGCTGCCAGGGGTGCATTCAGTGAGATTGCCATTATCGAAGGCGCACACCGGGCTTCGGGTGCCGTTGACCTCGAAGCCATCCAGAGTCACGTGTGGCTGGTTCTGGCCATAGCCGACTTCCAACACGAAGACCTTGATATTCGTCCCGCTGTGATTGCATTGGGTTTGCGGCTGGCTATCGGCAATATCTTCCAGTCCGCAGGAAGGTGACTGCACTTTGATCACCTTCACTTCGGTCAACGGCGGCGCCGAGGCCGCGAACGCCGGAGCTGTCGCCAGCAGTGCTGCAATCCATCCGAAAATCCTGATCCCGCCGTTGCGCATGCCTGCCCACTCCAAAAAATCAGCGCGCAGTATGGCGCAGTTGTCGGCTGCGCAAAACTTCGCCGACGATCGACACCAACATCCGCCAAATTCCTCACGCGGCTGGTATGATGCGCGGCTTTTTCCGGCCCACGACAATTTCCCAGGCGCTTGCGACGGTCTGTGCTTTGCTGTTGAGGTCGATACATTCACGGCGCCACGCGCGCCACGGGGAGCAGACATGCTGGAAAGGCTGTTTCAACTCAAGGCACACAACACCAACGTGCGCACCGAAATTCTTGCGGGCGTCACGACTTTCCTGGCCATGGCTTACATTCTGTTCGTCAACCCGAGCATCCTCGGCGAGACCGGCATGGACAAGGGCGCAATTTTCGTCGCCACCTGTCTGGCGGCCGCCATCGGCTCGACCGTGATGGGCCTGATCGCCAACTACCCGATCGCCCTCGCTCCGGGTATGGGCCTGAACGCCTTCTTTACCTACACCGTGGTGCTGCACATGGGCCACACCTGGCAGGTGGCGCTGGGTGCGGTGTTCATTTCCGCCGTGCTGTTTTTCCTGCTGTCGATCTTCCGCATCCGCGAATGGATCATCAACGCCATTCCGCTGCCACTGCGCTCGGCGATTGCCGCCGGTATCGGCCTGTTCCTGGCGCTGATCGCCCTGCACAACGCCGGTATCGTGGTCAGCAACCCGGCGACCATGGTCGGCCTCGGCGATTTGACCAAACCGGCGCCGATTCTGGCCACCGTCGGCTTTGCCGTGATCGTCGCCCTCGAAGCACTGAAAGTGCGCGGCGCAGTGCTGATCGGCATTCTCGCCGTAACCATCGCCTCGATCGTACTGAACGTCACCGAGTTCGGCGGCATCATGTCGATGCCGCCGTCGCTGGCGCCGACCTTCCTGCAACTGGACATCAAAGGCGCACTGGACATCGGTCTGGTCAGCGTGATTTTCGCCTTCCTGTTCGTCGACCTGTTCGACAACTCCGGGACCCTGATCGGCGTCGCCAAGCGCGCCGGCCTGATGGGCAAGGACGGCCACATGCCGAAAATGGGCCGTGCGCTGATCGCCGACAGTACGGCGGCCATGGCCGGCTCGCTGCTGGGTACTTCGACCACCACCAGTTACATCGAATCCGCTGCCGGCGTCAGTGCCGGTGGCCGCACGGGCCTGACCGCCATCGTCGTGGCAATCCTGTTCCTGCTGGCGCTGTTCTTCTCGCCACTGGCGGCCAGCGTTCCGGCCTTCGCCACCGCGCCAGCGCTGCTGTTCGTCGCCGTGCTGATGACTTCGGGCCTGGCGGAAATAGACTGGGACGACATCACCGTGGCGGCGCCGGTTGTGGTCACCGCACTGGCCATGCCGTTCACCTATTCGATCGCCAACGGCATCGCCTTCGGCTTCATCGCCTGGACCGCCATCAAGCTGCTGTCCGGCCGTGCCCGTGAGCTGAACCCGGCTCTGGTGATTCTGTCGATTCTGTTTGTGATCAAGTTGGGTTGGTTCAACGCATGAGTTTCGATTCCCAAGCCTACGCCGAACAACTCGAGGCCAAGGTCACGCGCTTGCGTGATCTGCTGGCATCGTTCGATGCACCCGAGCCGACGGTGTTTGACTCGCCTCTGCAGAACTTCCGCCTGCGCGCCGAATTCCGCCTGTGGCGCGAGGGCGGCGAGCGGCATTACGCGATGTTCTCTCAGGACGACAAGCGCACGCCGATACTCATCGAAGAATTCCCGATTGCCAGCCTGCGCATCAACCAGTTGATGCCGCAGTTGAAGGCCGCGTGGCAAGCCAGTTCGGCGCTGAGCCACAAGTTGTTCCAGGTCGAATTCCTGACCACGCTGGCCGGCGACGCGATGATCACCCTGTGCTATCACCGTCCGCTGGACGAGCACTGGCATGCGGCGGCAACTCAGTTGTCGGCGGATCTGGGCGTGAGCATCATCGGCCGCTCCAAAGGCAAGCGCGAAGTGCTCGGTCAGGACTATGTCGTGGAGAAACTCGAAGTCGGCGGCCGCACCTTCAGCTATCGCCAGCCCGAAGGCGCGTTCACCCAACCCAACGGCACGGTGAACCAGAAGATGCTCAATTGGGCATACGAAGCCTTGGGCGATCGCAGCGACGATCTGCTCGAGCTGTACTGCGGCAACGGTAACTTCACCCTGCCGCTGGCGACTCGCGTGCGCAAAGTGCTCGCTACCGAAATCAGCAAGACTTCGGTCAACGCGGCCCTGAGCAATCTCAGCGAAAACGCTGTGGATAACGTCACGCTGGTGCGCTTGTCCGCCGAGGAACTGACCGAAGCGCTCAACGAAGTGCGCCCGTTCCGTCGCCTGCACGGCATCGATCTGAAGAGCTACGAATTCGGCAGCGTCTTCGTCGACCCACCACGCGCCGGCATGGACCCGGACACCTGCGAACTGACCCGGCGCTTCGACAACATCCTCTACATTTCCTGCAACCCGGACACCCTGGCGGCTAACATCGCCCAGTTGCATGACACCCACCGCATTACCAAGTGCGCGATGTTTGACCAGTTCCCGTGGACCCATCACATGGAATCCGGTGTGCTGCTGACCCGGCGTTGATTGCGGGTAGCTGATACGGAAAAGCCGTCGTGATTGACGGCTTTTTTGTGGGGAATCTTTTGATCTGTGCGATCACCGAACATAAAACGCCAAGGTCATTTCTGTCCAATTGACCGATGTAACCATCTAGTACATTTTATCTCCACAGGCTGAACCCTCTCGGCCGATGCCAAAAACAAGAAGTGGAGTTACCCCATGTCCCCTACCGTTCTGGTGCTTAACGGCCCGAACCTGAACCTGCTCGGCACTCGCGAGCCGGCGACTTATGGTCATGAAACCCTGGCGGATATTTCCGCGCTGTGTGGTCGCGCGGCTGACGAGTTCGGTCTGACCGTGGAATTTCGCCAGACCAATCATGAAGGCGAGCTGCTCGACTGGATTCACGCCGCGCGTGGTCGTTGTGCCGGGATCGTGATCAATCCGGCGGCGTGGACGCACACGTCCGTGGCGATTCGCGATGCCTTGGTCGCCAGCGAGCTGCCAGTGATTGAAGTGCACCTGTCCAACGTCCACGCCCGTGAGCCGTTTCGTCATCATTCATTTGTTTCCGACATTGCCACGGCGGTGATGTGCGGGTTCGGCAGCCATGGCTATCGCCTGGCGCTGGAGCATTTCAGCCAGCGGTTGCAGAGGTAAGAAACCATGTCGCGTTCCAAGGTGATACTCGCCGGGCTGATCGGCGCCGGGATTCAGGCTTCACGCACGCCGGCACTGCATGAGCACGAAGGTGATGCGCAGGGCCTGCGGTATCTGTACCAGCTCATCGACCTCGATCAATTGCGCCTCGACAGCACGGCCCTGCCCGACTTGCTGCAGGCGGCGGAGCGAATGAATTACACCGGGCTGAACATCACTTTCCCGTGCAAACAGGCGGTCATCCCGCTGCTCGATGAGTTGTCGCCGGAAGCCCGTGGCATCGGCGCGGTGAACACGGTGGTGCTGAAGGACGGCAAGCGTGTCGGCCACAACACCGATTGCCTCGGTTTCGCCGAGGGTTTTCGCCGGGGTCTGACAGACGCTGCCCGTGAACGCGTCGTCCAGATGGGCGCCGGTGGCGCTGGCGCGGCGGTGGCCCACGCGCTGCTCAGCGAAGGCGTACGGCAATTGACGATTTTTGATGTCGACCGCGAGCGTGCCGAGAGCCTGGCAAACAATCTCAATCAACATTTTGGCGCCGGTCGCGCACAGGCGGGGCGGGATTTGCCCGTGGCGCTGGCGCAGGCCGATGGTCTGGTCAACACCACGCCGATGGGCATGGCCAAGCTGCCGGGTTCACCGGTGCCGGCCGGGTTGCTGCGCAAGGAAATGTGGGTCGCGGAGATTGTGTATTTCCCGCTGGAAACCGAACTGCTGCGCGACGCCCGCGCCTTGGGTTGCCGCACGCTGGATGGCGGCAACATGGCGGTGTTTCAGGCGGTGAAGGCGTTTGAACTGTTCAGCGGCGTGGTGCCGGATGCGCAGCGTATGCTCGAGCATTTTCAGAGCATGAATGGCTGAACAACAGGGTAACTCTGTGGGAGCGAGCTGCTCGCGAAGGCGTCGATTCAGTCAACGAACAGGGCGACTGACACACCGCTTTCGCGAGCAGGCTCGCTCCCACAGGGAAGATCGAGTCAGGCCTTCAGGTAGCGCAACACCGATTCGCAGATCATCTCGCGGTGGCGCTGCTTGATGGTTTCGTCCGGCAGGTCGATCTGGAAGATTTCCCCCAGCGTGTGGCGGTTCGACACGCGATAGAAGCAGAACGAACTGATCAGCAGATGCACGTCCAGCGCATCGATGCCTCGCCGGAACAGACCTTCGTCCGCGCCCCGTTGCAGAATCCCGCCCAAGGTATCGAGGATCGTGTTGTTTAGCGCCTTGATCGCATCGGAACGCTTTACGTACTCGGCGTTGTGGATGTTTTCGATGCTGACGATGCGCACGAAATCGACGTTGTGGTCATGGTGATCGAAGGTGAATTCCACCAACCGACGGATCGCCAGCTCGGGCGGCAGCTCGTCCAGGTGCAGGCGGTTTTCCGTGCTGCGGATATCGCCGTAAAGCTTCTCCAGCACCTCGACGTACAACTGCTCCTTGCTGCCGAAGTAGTAATAGATCATGCGCTTGGAGGTGTGGATACGCTCGGCGATCGCGTCGACGCGGGCGCCGGACAAGCCCTGCTGGACGAACTCGACGATCGCCTCCTGCAGAATGTTCTCGCGGGTCTTTTCCGGATTGTTCTTGCGACTCTTGCGCGGCACTGCGTCGGACTCGACAGCAGCGGCGGAAAGTTCTGAATTCATGGTCATCGCGGGCTCACGGCCATCACTGCACAAGCTGGCGATTATGGGCCGCGCGGGACAGTGAAGGAAGCCGCGCAGCCGGTGTTTGATCCCGCGTTTACGAATTCCCTACAACTTCGCCTGACGCACCGCACCGCTGCGGGATTTGGCCATCGCCGCCAGCCGCACCGCAACGTTGGCCGCGCCGTAGCCGGCATAGCCATTCTTGCGCTGGATGATCTCGAAGAAGAAACGCCCCTCGAACGGCTCGGTGTAGACGTGAAACAACTCGCCGCCCTGGGCGTCACGGTCGTAGAGCACGTTGTAATAGGCCAGCTCGCTGAGAAACTCATCGTCGAAATCGAAACGCGCCGCAAGGTCGTCGTAGTAATTCAGCGGGATGTCCAGCAGCGGCACGCCAGCCTCTTTGGCGCGACTGACCTGGGTGAAGATGTCGTCACAATCGAAGGCGATGTGGTGCACACCGGAGCCGCGATAACTCGACAGCGCATGCGAAATGGCGGTGTTGCGGTTCTCGGAGATGTTCAGCGGCAGCCGGATCGAGCTGTCGCGACTGCGCAGTGCGCGGCTCTTCACCAGACCGTACGGATCGGGCAAGACCACCTCATCGTCGGCTTCGAAATCCAGCAGGCTTTTGTAAAACAGCACCCAACTGTCGAGGCTGTCGGCAGGCAGGGCCATGGCCATGTGATCGATACGCTTGAGGCCGCCGCCGGTCTGCGCGTCCGGCAACAGATTGAAATCGGTGCCGTACACGTCGGCGTCCGCATCGACCAGATAAATCAGGCTGCCGTCCGGTGCGCGCACCGCCGCCAGCTCCAGTTCATTCGGCCCGACCAGCCCGCGATAGGGCTGCCCCTTGTAAGCGACGGCGCGGGCCAGCGCACTGGCGCTGTCCTTGACCCGCACCGCCGTGGCGCACAGCGACGGGCCGTGGGCTTCGAAAAAGCTGTGGGCGAACGAATACGGCTCGGAGTTGAGGATCAGGTTGATATCGCCCTGACGCAGCAGGCTGACGCTCTTGGAGCGATGCTGCCCGGCCTTGGCAAAACCGAGGCGTTGCAGCCAGTGACTGAGCTTCGCGCCCAACGCTTCGTCGACGGCAAACTCGAGAAATTCAACCCCGTTGTATTCGCTGGCCGGCGGCGTTTCGAAAAGAATGTCACGGTTGGCCACCGGCGGCGCTTCCTGCTCGAGACGCTGACGGGTCTTCTCTTCCAGATACAGCAGCGAGCGCAATCCGTCGGCGGCGTTAGCTCGCGGGGGCGCGGCGCGGAAGCCGTCGTTGAAGATTTCCAGTGACAACGGCCCGGTATAGCCACTCTTGATGATCGGTGCGAGGAAACCCGGCAGATCGAATTCGCCCTGCCCCGGGAAACAGCGGAAATGCCGGCTCCACTCCAGCACGTCCATGGCCAGGATCGGCGCGTCGGCCATTTGCACGAAGAAGATCTTGTCGCCGGGAATGTCGGCGATCGCGCTGGGATCGCCCTTCAGCGACAGGGTGTGAAAGCTGTCGAGCAGCACGCCGAGGTTGGGGTGATCAGCCTGACGAACGATGTCCCAGACCTGTTGATAAGTATTGACGTGACGGCCCCACGCCAGCGCTTCGTAACCGATGCGCAAGCCACGGGCGCCGGCGCGTTCGGCCAGCAGGCGCAAATCATCGACGAGGATTTGCTGATCGCCGACACTGTCCGGCGAGGCGTTGCTGCAGACCAGCACCAGGTCGGTGCCAAGTTCCTGCATCAGATCGAACTTGCGCTCGGCACGCTCGAGGTTGCGCGCCAGGCGATCGCGGCGGCAGCCTTCGAAGTCACGGAACGGCTGAAACAGGGTGATGGCGATCCCCAGATCGGCGCACATCTGTTTAATTTCCCGGGGACTGCCGTCGTAGTACAGGAGGTCGTTTTCGAAAATCTCCACGCCGTCGAACCCGGCGGCGGCAATGGCTTCGAGTTTTTCCGGCAGGGTGCCGCTCAAGGAAACGGTGGCAATGGAACGCTGCATGTTTCAACTCCCGGACTGCGCCGCTTTATCTTTACTGTAGGAGCTGCCGAAGGCTGCGATCGTTTGATCTTGATTACCAAAACAGCAAAATCAAAAGATCGCAGCCTTCGGCAGCTCCTACCGGGGAATGGGTTTTTATAGTGAGGGAAATTATTGGCTGCATCCCTGCGCGCAGCAATTTAAAGTGTACTACCCGGTTAGTTTTGCGTGCGATTATCGAACACTAAGGCGATTTGGCGAATTGACGATTTTTTGTTCACTGCCCAACATCGGTTGCACATCGAGTCCGGCCACTAACCGCCGGGCAAGGTGTTCGACAGAAAAGAACACCAAATAACAAATCCAAAAACGGGTGGAACACATGATTCCTTCACAGACTTCCCGCATGGCTCCGGCCATGAGCACTGCCACGGGTGGCATTGGCGACAAGATCCGCGGCGCCATGGCTGTCGGCAAGACCCGCTGGGGCATGCTGGCGCTGGTGTTTTTTGCCACCACCCTCAACTACATCGACCGCGCCGCCCTCGGCGTCATGCAGCCGATCCTCGCCAAGGAAATGAGCTGGACGGCGATGGATTACGCCAACATCAACTTCTGGTTTCAGGTCGGCTACGCGATCGGTTTTGTCCTGCAGGGACGCCTGATCGACCGGGTCGGCGTCAAGCGTGTGTTCTTCTGCGCCGTGCTGCTCTGGAGTCTGGCCACCGGCGCCCATGGCCTGGCGACTTCGGCGGTCGGCTTCATGGTCTGCCGCTTCATCCTCGGCCTGACGGAAGCGGCCAACTACCCGGCCTGCGTGAAGACCACGCGCCTGTGGTTCCCGGCCGGTGAACGTGCAGTCGCTACCGGCATTTTCAACGCCGGCACCAACGTCGGCGCGATGTTCACGCCGATGCTGCTGCCACTGGTCCTGCATGTGTGGGGCTGGCAAGCGGCGTTCCTCTGCATGGCCGCACTCGGCGGGATCTGGCTGTTGTTCTGGGGCCTGAAATACTTCAATCCGGAAGATCACCCGACGGTGAAACAGTCGGAGCTCGATTACATCCAGCAGCAAGTCGAACCGGAACAGGCGCGCGTGCCGTTCAGCAAGATCCTGCGCATGCGCGGCACCTGGGCCTTCGCCCTCGCCTACTCGCTGACCGCGCCGGTGTTCTGGTTCTATCTGTACTGGCTGCCGCCGTTTCTCAATCAGCAATACAACCTCGGCATCAACGTGACGCAGATGGGTATTCCACTGATCATCATTTATGTCACGGCTGACTTCGGCAGTGTCGGCGGCGGGATTCTGTCCTCGTTCCTGATCGGTCGCGGGATGAACTCGATCAAGGCGCGGCTGCTGTCGATGTTGCTGTTTGCCTGCTGCATCATCGGCGTGGTCATGGCTGCCGGCTCGGCGAATCTGTGGGTGGCGGTGGCGGCGATCTCGCTGGCGATCGGCGCGCATCAGGCCTGGACTGCGAACATCTGGAGCCTGGTGATGGACTACACGCCCAAGCACATGATGAGCACAGTGTTCGGCTTCGGCGGCATGTGCGCGGCGATCGGCGGGATGTTCATGACCCAGATCGTCGGCCACATCCTCACCGTCACCAACAACAACTACACAGTGCTGTTCACGCTGATCCCGGCGATGTACTTCCTCGCACTGACGTGGATGTACTTCATGGCACCGCGCAAGATTCCGACCGTCGAATAACCCGCTAAATTGCCCCTGTAGGAGCTGCGGAACGCTGCGATCTTTTGATCTTGCTGTTTAAGATCAAAAGATCGCAGCCTCGTTTCACTCGTCAGCTCCTACAAGGGATCTTTGCTCCCCCTCAGCGCCGGCTCTGCTGCCACGCTGCCGCCAATCCGCTGCAACAGATCACTGCGATACCAATCACCGTCAACCCGCTCGGGGTGTGATTGAACAGCAGCCAGCCCAACAACCCGGCAAAGACGATCTGGCAATAGCCGAACGGCGCCAGCAATGCCGGTGCGGCGTGACGGAAGGCCTGGGTCAGGAACAGATGCGCCGTCATCCCGCAGCTGCCCAGCGCCAGCATCAGCGCGGCATGAGGCAACGTCGGCACCTGCCAGAAGAACGGCACCAGCGCGCTCATCACCAAGGTATTGCACAGCCCGGCGAAGAAGTTGCTGGTGGTCGGGCTGTCCACTTCGGCGAGCTTGCGCGTCAGCAATTGGTAGAAGCAGAAGAACAGCGCCGAGCAGAACGGCAGCAGGATCGCCGGGGTGAACAGTTCGCCGCCCGGGTGGACGATGATCAGCACGCCGATGAAGCCGCAGATCACCGCGATCCACTGCCCGCGCGTCACCCGTTCCTTGAGCAACGGCACCGACAATGCCGTCACCAATACCGGTGCGAGAAAGTTGACCGCCGTGGCTTCGGCCAGCGGGATGTACAGCAGCGCCGTGGTGAAAAACAGGCTGGTGCCGAGCAGGCACAGGGCACGGGCGAGCTGCCATAACGGTTTTTTGGTGCGCAGCACACGCAAGCCGGACTGCGGCAGGAAAATCCCCGCCATCAACAAGGTGTGCACCACATAGCGCGCCCACACCACCATCACGATCGGATAAAAACCGGAGAGGTATTTCGACAGCGCGTCGTGACTGGAAAACAGGAACGTCGCCACGACAATCAGCAGAATCCCCTTGAAGGGCTGGTTGACACCGGAGAGCGGGGTGCTGACGGTCATTGGCAATCTCTGAAAAAAATCCGGGCGAGCGTTCGCGCTGGCGGCAATCGTTGTGGCAATCATAGTCGGCTGAGCTTTCAGCAACCGCACAGGTTGCACTCTTCTTCGCCGGGAAACCGCCGCCAGGCAAAACCTTGAGGCAAGATTCCCGCCACTTCGGCGCCCGGCCAGTGTGCAACATCACAGACTGCCGTCGAAACAGCGGGTTCATGAATTCGACGGAAGAAATTCCACTCGGGATTGAATTCACGGCCCGCTCGACCGTCAATACCAGGCCCGCACCATGTGGGCGCGTGTGCATGGACGGACGACCGGACTGGCGCCACACTCACACAGCGGCAACACTCATCACCAGCAGATTCATCACCGGCAATAAAAGAGGATTCCCATATGCTATGGAAAAAAGGCCGACGCAGTGACAACGTCGTCGACGCCCGGGGTGATGATGCCGGCGGTGGCGGCGGCATGCGCTTCGGCGGCGGCAAGGGCCTGAGCCTGACGGCCATCGTGCTGATTGTCGGCATCGGCTGGCTCACCGGCCAGGACCCGATGCAGATTCTCGGCCAGTTGACCGGGCAGATGGAGCAGCCGGCGCCCACCTCGCAAACCCGCCAGGCGCCACCGGCCAATGATGAACAGGCTGAATTCGTCCGCTCGATCCTCGGCGACACCGAAGACACCTGGGGTCCGATCTTCCAGCAGGCCGGACGCCAATACAAAGACCCGACACTGGTGCTGTTCAGCAATCGGGTGAACTCCGCGTGCGGCATGGCCACTTCTGCCACCGGCCCGTTCTACTGCCCGGCCGACCAGAAGGTCTATCTGGACATGGCCTTCTTTCAGGAAATGTCGCAGCGCTTCAAAGCCGCCGGCGATTTCGCTCAGGCTTACGTGATTGCGCACGAAGTCGGCCATCATGTGCAGACGCTGCTGGGCGTCTCGGCGAAGATGCAGGCGGCGCGTCAGCAAGGCCGGCAGATGGAGGGCGACGGCGGCTTGCTGGTTCGCCAGGAATTGCAGGCGGACTGTCTCGCCGGTGTCTGGGCGTATAACGCGCAGAAACGCCTGAACTGGCTGGAACCGGGCGACATCGAGGAAGCCTTGAATGCCGCCAACGCCATCGGCGATGATCGCTTGCAGCAACAGGGTCAGGGCCGTGTGGTGCCGGACTCGTTTACCCACGGTACGTCAGCGCAAAGGGTGCGCTGGTTCAAAACCGGATTCGCGCAAGGCCAGGTAAGCCAGTGCGACACCTTCGCGGCGAAAACCCTGTAAATGCATAAATGGCTTGTGGCGTTACTGTTCATCGTCGGCACCGCGCAAGCGGCCGGCGTCGATGCGATCAGCCCCGGTCGCCTGCAACTCAAGGCCGGGGAAATGGCGGTGGGCATCGGCCCGGCACCGGAGAAGATCGAGCGGGTGCTGATCGTCATTCACGGTCGCCTGCGCAACGCCGAGACCTACCGCAAAAGCGCGGAAAGCGCCGCCGAACTCGCCGGGCAGACCGCGCACACGCTGGTGATCGCTCCGCAGTTTCTCAATGAAAGTGACGTCACCCTGTATTCCTTGCCGCCGACGGTGCTGCGCTGGCAGGGCAACGAGTGGATGGGCGGCGGCTTGTCCACCGGGCCAAATCCGCTGAGCTCCTACGCGGCGCTGGATGAAATCGTCGCGCGGGTCAGCGATCGCAAACAGTTTCCGGACGTGAAGCAGATCGTGATCTTCGGCCACTCTGGCGGGGGCCAAGTGGTGCAGCGTTACGCCCTGCTGGCCAAGGATCAGCCAGCGCTCAAGGCCAACGGCATTCGCTTGCGCTATGTGGTGGCCAATCCTTCTTCTTATGCGTACTTCAACGAGCAGCGGCCAGTGGCGTTCGATCACGCGCAATGTCCTGGTTTCAATCGCTGGAAGTACGGCCTGGCGGACATGCCGGTGTATGCCGGCGGGCAAACGCCGTTGCAGGTCGAGAGCGCTTACGTCAAACGCGAGGTGATTTATCTGCTCGGGCAGCAGGACGTCGATCCGGAACATCCGGCGCTGGACAAGAGCTGCGCGGCCGAGGCGCAAGGGGCTTACCGGTTGATGCGCGGAAAAATGTATTTCGGCTACTTACTGCGCCGGCATCCCGAGGGGGTCAATCAGCGGCTGGTGGAGGTGCCTGGAGTCGGGCATGACGGGGATGGAATGCTGACGTCGGCGGAGGGGCAGAAGGCGTTGTTTGATCAGTAGGTTTTTTTGCTGAATTCACCGCCCCCTTCGCGAGCAAGCTCGCTCCCACATAGCTCTATGACATGCACAAAATATGTGTGCACTGAAGATCCAATGTGGGAGCGAGCTTGCTCGCGAAGGGGCCGGCTCAGGCGACGAAGATGTCAGGCAAACAGCATCCGCCGCAACTCAACACAATCCTTCGCATGCCAATCGGTCAACTCCGGCCACGGGTTATCCGGCAGGTTCACCAATACCGTCCGCGCCCCCGCTGCTCGACCGCAATCCAGATCAAAACGGTAATCGCCGACCATCACCATGTCACTGGCCGGCACTTGCCAGGCTTCGGCCAGTTTCAGCAATCCGCCGGGATGTGGTTTCGGTGGTGCTTCGTCGCGACCCAGCACATCCTCAACCGCGAAGCAGTCAGCCAGGCCGATCGCCTCCAGCGTCACGTGCGCCAGCTCACGCGCATTGCGCGTGAGAATGCCGAGGCGATAACCGCGCGCATGCAGGTCGCGCACCAGCTCAACCGCGCCGGTGGCCGGGGTCGAGCCCAGCGCCAGATCGCGTTCGTGCTCGAGCAACCAGGCATGCTTGGCCGCTGCTTCATCCGCTGGCAATGCAGCGAGATGGGTGAGGATGTCGTCCTCTGGCGGAATCGCCAGCGCCACACGAATCGCCGCGAAATCATGCACGGCGACAGTCAGCGTGCCGTCCATGTCGAACACCCAATGACGAACCTCGGTCAGGCTCATGCCCAGTCCTTGCGATGGCGGATCAGGCCTTCCTGAGTCACCGAAGCGACCAGTTGCCCGGCGCGGTTGAACACGCTGCCACGGGAAAAACCACGGGAGTTGCCGGCCCACGGACTGTCCATCGCGTAGAGCAACCAGTCATCGGCGCGCAGGTCGTTGTGGAACCACAGCGCGTGATCGAGGCTGGCGACCTGCATGTCTTTCTGCCAGACCGACTTGCCGTGGGGCAGCATCGACGTGGTCAGCAGGCCGAAGTCCGAGGCGTAGGCCAGCAGGTATTTGTGCAGCGCAGGAATGTCGGCCAGGGCGCCGTCGGCGCGGAACCACACATATTTGATCGGATCGGCCGGTTGCGGGTTGTACGGATCCTTTTCGGTGACCGGGCGTACTTCGATCGGTTTCGGGCACAGCAGTTTTTCACGCATGTGCTCGGGAATCAGGTGCGCACGCTGCTGGATCAACTCCAGCTCCGAGGGCAGGTTTTCCGGGCCGACCACCGCCGGCATCTGGCCCTGATGCTCGAAGCCTTTTTCGTCGTACTGGAACGAAGCGCTGCACGTGAAGATCGGGTGGCCCTTCTGGATCGCCGTCACGCGGCGGGTGCTGAAGCTGCCGCCATCACGCACGCGATCGACCGAATAGACCACCGGCAACTTGGCATCGCCCGGGCGCAGGAAATAACCGTGCAGCGAGTGCACATGGCGCGCCTCTTCCACCGTCTGACTGGCCGCCGACAGCGACTGGCCGAGCACCTGACCGCCGAACAACTGGCGGAACCCCAGATCCTGGCTGCGACCACGGAACAGGTTTTCTTCGATCGGTTCCAGGGTCAGCAGATCGACCAGATCTTCCAGCACTTGGCTCATTCAGACTCTCCTCACACAAAGCAATGGCCGCGCAGTCTTGGCTGCGGCGGACGATTCAGGTTCTGGCACGGGCCAAATACGATGGCGGCCATTGTAAACGTCCGTGTCGGCTTATTCATGCAAGGTTTGCAACCATTGTTCGCGGCTGATGCGATACAGGACATGGCGGCGCAACGGGTGATCGAGCGCAAGCTTGGGGTGATCGAAATCATCCTGCGGATCGTGATGCATGCCGATCGCCTGCATGACCTTCTCCGACTGCGCATTCTGCGCGGCGGTAAACGCGACGATTTCCTCCAGTTTCAACTGGTCGAAACCCGCCCGCAGTGCGGTCCACGCCGCTTCGCTGGCGTAACCCAGGCCCCAGTGTTCCTTGGCCAGCCGCCAGCCGATCTCCACCGCCGGGGTAAACGGCGCATCGAAGCCGACCACGCCCAACCCGGTGAAACCGATGAATTCGCCCGTGTCCTTGCGCTCCAGCGCCCACAGGCCAAAGCCATGCTCGGCAAAATGCCCGCGCACGCGGCCGATCAATGCGGCGCTTTCGAGCCGGGTCAACGGCGCCGGAAAGTAGCGCATGACCTGTGGATCGGCGCACATCGCGGCGAATGCCGGCAAATCCTCGTCCTGCCACTGACGCATCAACAACCGCGCGCTTTGCAGCTCCAGTATCGGCTCCATCGTCCCCTCCATTTCCATGCCGTTGAGTCTACATCGCTGGTAGGATCGTTCATTCTTTCCCTGGTTCTGCGCGAAACAAGCCATGCCCTTGCCGTTGATCTATCACGAAGACTACAGCCCCGAGTTTCCCGCGGATCACCGCTTTCCCATGGACAAGTTCCGGCTGCTGCGTGATCACCTGGTCGACAGCGGCCTGACCCGCGACGCCGACCTGCTGCGCCCGCAGATCTGTCCCAACGACATCCTCGCCCTCGCCCATGACCGCAGCTATATCGAACGCTACATGAGCGGCGAGTTGTCCCGCGAAGACCAACGGCGCCTCGGCCTGCCGTGGAACGAGGCGCTGGCGCGACGCACGGTGCGCGCGGTGGGCGGTTCGATTCTCGCCGCAGAGCAAGCGCTGGAACATGGCCTGGCCTGTCATCTGGCCGGCGGCACCCATCACGCTCACTACGATTACCCCGCCGGGTTCTGCATCTTCAATGACCTGGCGATTATCAGCCAGTACCTGTTGCAGAGCGGCCGGGTCAATCGCGTGCTGATCTTCGATTGCGACGTGCATCAGGGCGACGGCACTGCGCGAATTCTCCACGACACGCCGGAGGCGATTACCGTTTCCCTGCACTGCGAGAAGAATTTTCCCGCACGCAAAGCCGAAAGTGACTGGGACATTCCGCTGCCCAAAGGCATGGGCGATGCCGATTATCTGCAGGTGGTCGATGACACGCTCAATTACCTGCTGCCGCTGTATCAACCGGATCTGGTGCTCTACGACGCCGGCGTTGATGTGCACAAGGACGATGCCCTCGGTTATCTGCAACTGACCGACGCCGGGGTGGCCGAGCGCGATGAACGGGTGATGCGCCATTGCCTGGGCCGCGACATTCCGGTGGTCGGGGTGATCGGCGGCGGCTACAGCAAGGACCGCCACGCCCTCGCCCGCCGCCACGGCATCCTCCATCACAGCGCGCAACGAGTGTGGGATTCACACGGCTGTCATTGAAACGTGCTGCGTTACCCACAATCGCTGTGGAACTGCCTGTGGATAACCTGAGCGAAAGGGACTGCAGGCCATGCTGCCCAAGGCGCCCAGCGCACTGTTTATTTTTTAACCAGCCTCGAAATACACCGCAGCCCCGGTGGGAGCGAGCCTGCTCGCGAAAGCTTTAGCACCCACAACATCTAATTGACTGACAGACCGCGTTCGCGAGCAGGCTCGCTCCCACATGGTGTCTCCCACAGGGTTCAGCGCTGTTAGAATGCGCGCCTTGTCCCGCCATACCGCAGCGCACGCCCATGACCCAGAATTCCGCCCCCGCCAACACCCACGTCGCCATCATTGGCGGTGGCCCCGCCGGCCTGATGGCCGCCGAAGTGCTGAGTCAGGCCGGAATCCGCGTCGACGTGTACGACGGCATGCCCTCGGTCGGGCGCAAGTTCCTGCTGGCCGGGGTCGGCGGCATGAACATCACCCATTCCGAAGCCTACCCGGCATTCCTCTCCCGCTACGCTGAGCGCGCACCGCAGATCGCCCCGCTGCTGCGCGCATTCGATGCCGATGCGCTGTGCCAGTGGATTCACGAACTGGGCATCGAAACCTTCATCGGCAGCTCCGGCCGCGTGTTCCCCACCGACATGAAAGCCGCGCCACTGTTGCGCGCCTGGCTCAAGCGCCTGCGCGACAGCGGCGTAGTTATCCACACCCGCCATCGCTGGCTCGGCTGGGACGCAAGCGGTGCACTGCGCATCGCCAGCCCGGAAGGCGAAATCAGCGTAAACCCCGACGCCACCCTGCTCGCCCTCGGCGGCGGCAGTTGGTCGCGCCTGGGCTCGGATGGCGCGTGGATGTTGCCGCTGGAGCAGCGCGGCGTGGATCTGGCGCCGTTGCAGCCAAGCAATTGCGGCTTCGAGGTGCAAGCCTGGAGCGAGCTGATGGTGAGCAAATTCGCCGGCGCACCGCTGAAAAACATTGCCATCGGTTTGAACGACGACATCCCGCGCTTGGGCGAATGCGTGATCACCGCGACCGGCATTGAAGGCAGCCTGATCTATGCGCTGTCGGCGCCGATACGCGAGGGAATCAATCGCTACGGCGCAGCGGTTATCCACATCGACCTGCTGCCCGGCCGGCCTGTGGATAAATTGCAGGCGGCGCTGAGCAAACCACGTGGTTCGCGCTCAATGGCCAAGCATCTGCACAGTCAGGTGGGGATTGATGGGGTTAAAGCCGCGTTGTTGCGCGAGCTGACCGACGCCGAAACGTTCGCCGATCCGGCGCTGTTGGCGCGAGCGATCAAAGCGTTGCCGCTCACACTGGTGAAAACCCGTCCGCTGGATGAAGCGATCAGCAGTGCTGGTGGCGTGAGATTCGAAGCGATGGATGAGCGCTTGATGCTCAAGGCCCTGCCGGGGGTGTTTTGTGCGGGCGAGATGCTTGATTGGGAAGCGCCGACCGGAGGCTATTTGCTGACCGGGTGTTTTGCCAGTGGGCGGGCGGCTGGGTTGGGGATGTTGAGCTGGTTAGGGCGCGGGAACTGAGTCGCCCTCGCCCCCTCACCCCAGCCCTCTCCCCTAGGAGAGGGAGCCGACCGAGGTGTCTGACGTCATGCACGACCTGAGCGATCGTGTCGATTATGCATTCACATCTGATATATCAGGTCGGCGTAACTCACAAGCATCCCCCAATCAGTCCCCTCTCCCTCCGGGAGAGGGTTAGGGTGAGGGGCTTTTGATCTTTGATCTCAAGGCTTGCGCTTGCGCGGTCCAGTATTGAACACCGGCACTTTGCGCACCGGCTTGATCGATGGCTCCGGTGCCGAGGTCTCGCCGCTGTCGACCCACTTGCCCAGATTGCGCTTACCACCGCCACCGCCCGACGCTTTCGGCTTCTTCGGTTTCTTCGGCTTCTTGATCACCTGACCGCTGGCATCGGTGTCCGGCACGCGGTGCTCGGGTTCGAAATCCGGTTCGTTCTGGCGCTTCAGGTTCTGCCGCGTCAGCATTTCGATCGCCGAGAGCATGTTCACTTCATCGGCACACACCAGCGAAATCGCCTCACCGGTGGCACCCGCGCGGCCAGTGCGGCCAATGCGGTGAATGTAATCCTCGGCGACGATCGGCAGATCGAAATTGACCACCAGCGGCAGATCTTCGATGTCCAGACCACGAGCGGCGACGTCGGTCGCGACCAGAATCTGCACTTCGCTGAGCTTGAACCGGTCCAGCGCGCGCTGGCGCGTAGCCTGCGGTTTGTCGCCATGGATACCGTCAGCATTCACACCGAGGCCCTGAAGTTTTTCCACCAGCGCATCGACGCCATTGCGGGTTTTGGCGAACACCAGCACCTGCTTCCACTTGTTCTTGCGCATCAGGTGCACGAACAGTTCAGCCTTGCGCTTCTTGTCGACGGTGACGATCCACTGCTTGACCGTGTTGGCGGCGACGTTGCGCGGGCTGACTTCGACGCTCAAAGGATCATTGAGCATCTGCCCGGCGAGCAGGCGGATGTCATCGGAGAAGGTCGCGGAGAACAGCAGGGTCTGGCGCTTTTTCGGCAGCATGCGGTAAATGTTCGCCAGTTCTTCCGAGAAGCCCAGGTCGAGCATACGATCGGCTTCATCCAGCACCAGCGTTTGCAGCTGATTGAGTTTCAGCGCGTTCTGGCGGAACAGGTCGATCAAGCGACCGGGTGTGGCGACCAGCACATCGACGCCGCCGCGCAGCTTCATCATCTGCGGGTTGATGCTGACACCGCCATACACCGCGTAAGTACGCAGCGGCAGGTTTTCCGCGTACTGGCGCACGGCTTCGTGGACCTGCTCGGCCAGCTCGCGGGTCGGCACCAGAATCAGCGCACGCGCCGAGTTGGCGGTGACTTTCGGCCCTTCCATGGCCAGCAACTGCAACAGCGGCAAGGCGAAACCGGCAGTTTTACCGGTGCCGGTCTGGGCCGCTGCCATCAGGTCGCGACCGGCCAGCACCGCCGGAATGGCTTGCGCCTGCACCGGCGTCGGGGTCTGGTAGCCGAGCGTCTCAAGGGAGCGCAGCAAGGGTTCGATCAGGCCAAGGGAGGCGAAAGTCATGGGAGTACCGTAGGAAAAAATGACGCGGGGATGCAATGCCGCGCAGTTTACCCTAATTCGTACGCGCTTCCGTCGGAACGGCTTTCGCCTCTTCCACGGGTGGCTGCGCAGGTCGACGCCACTGCGGCAGGCTGATCAGCAGCACCGCGCTGATGATCACCAGCATCGCCAGCGCTTCTTCGATGCCGATGGTCTCGCCGACAAACACCACGCCGAGCAACACCGCCACCGCCGGGTTGACGTAGGCATAACTGGTCGCTGCCGCCGGGCGCACGTGTTTGAGCAGATACATGTAGGAATTGAAGGCGATGATCGAGCCAAAGAAAATCAGATAGGCCAGCGCCAGCCACCCTTCGAGCGGCGGCATGGCTTGCAGGTGCTCGCCACTCAGCGCACTGCCGATCAGCAAGACCACGCCGCCAACCAGCATTTCCACCGCGCTGGCCATCGCCCCCGCCGGCAATGGCAGGTATTTGCTCCACACCGAACCGAACGCCCAGCTCGCCGCCGCGAAAATCAGCAACATCGCACCGAGCGGGCTCGATTGCAGGTTGGAACCCATGTTGAGCATGGCGATGCCAATAATCCCCAACGCGACACCGGCCCACTCCAGCCGCGTATTGCGCGCACCCCAGAAGTAGCCGAACAACAAGGTGAACAGTGGCATCGTCGCCACCGCCAGCGCGGCAACGCCGGAAGCCACACCAGTGTGCTCGGCCACGCTGACCGCGCCATTACCAAAACTGAGCAGCAGAATGCCGACCAGCCCCGCCGCTTTCCACTGCGCCCAGGTCGGCGCCGGAGCCCCACGCCAGCGCAGCCAGGCGTACATCAAGCTGCCGGCAATGACGAAGCGTACCCCGGCCAGCAACAGCGGCGGCCAGTATTCGACGCCGATGCGGATCACCAGATAGGTCGACCCCCAGATCACGTACAACGCAAAAAACGCAGCGATCAACGACAGGGAAAAACGGCGCAAGGCAGGCATGGGCAGCTCGACAGTCAGATTTCTGTGGACCGGTCATTCTAGAAAGGCCGCCGCGCAAAAATAAGTTACAAAACCTGTTTTTCGCGCCGGTACACTTTGGAAAACACGGAGATCGCCGAGTTAAGCCGCGATTTCTAAAGTCTGGCCATTTCAGGAGTTCGCCTTGGACAAATACGACCGCATGCTGCTCGGCGCACTTCTGGAAAACGGCCGAGCGTCTTACGCTGATCTGGCGCGCAAGATCAACCTCTCAGCCCCCGCCGTCGCCGAACGCGTGGCCAAACTAGAAGCGGCCGGAGTGATCACCGGTTATCAAGCAAAAATCGATATGGCGAAAATCGGCCTGCCGATCCAGTGCGTGATCGAACTGCGCCTGAACCAGCACGGCAACCAGAAGGCCTACGATGAACTGATCAAAATCCCGCAGATCACCGAATGCCATCGGGTCACCGGCGACCCGTGCGTGATCATGCAAGCGGCGGTGGCCTCGATGCCGGAGCTGGAAGAGTTGATCGATCGGGTGGCGAAGTTCGGGTTCAGCAAGACGTCGATTGTGCTTTCAAGCGCAGTCGAAAAGCGTGTGCCGTTGGGACACATCGAAGGCAACGGTAAATAATCAGGCACACCGAAAAGATTAATGTGGGAGCGAGCCTGCTCGCGAAGGCGGTGCATCAATCAATACAAAGCTGACTGACACACCGCCATAGCGACCAGCCGAATATTCAACCGTAACTGCGGCCCTCCTCGGTCAGCAAATACGGCATATCCCGCATACGGATCCAAGGCTCATTGCGCCAATGCAGGAGCCTCACCGTTTCTCCGGCACACGCGAGTAAACGCAAATGCGGGTCTGCAACCGACTTGGCGTCCTGCCGAAGCAAGGGCACGACCTGATGCGTAAGCCATTGGCGAAGGTGTCGGTTCTCAGGGGAGTAGTGGTAGATCAGCATCGAATAGACACCGGACTCACTCAGCATCAAAGCCTTGTCAACACCTTCATGCCCAGACAGATGCATCATCTGCCTCTGATCCTCATCCAGCTTGAGCACTTGCCGTGCATTGATTTCCAGCCCCATGAGACGACCGATGTCTCGGGCACAGAACCAAGCCTCCGCATGTTGCAGAGTGGCCCGCAGTTGAATGTGATGACGGATGAATAATTGGGGCTGTATGAGCGGCTCACGAGGGAATGCTGAATCGAAATTTTCTGAGTGCGTGGGGACAACCTTGACCATGACAAATCTCCTTAAAACATCGGAGCTGCCCGCATCACTTGCAGATGATGGGTGGCAGCTGTGCGCGGGTCTGCAAGACCGAGTAGGAGACCTCGGCAGACCCGAAGGTCTCCCGCACACAGCTACCATAAATCGATAGTCGCCAATTGAAGCGACGCGATTATAGGTTTGCCAGTGGTCTCCTAACAAACTATCGGCGGGCTTGCAGTCCCGATCGCTGAATTTGCAGCGACGCACAGAGGTTAACGGCAGGGTTATCTAGGCTCAAGACGGATTCCCCCTAAACTTCAGTAGGATGCTTCGCCGAGCCATACACGTAATTAAACAAACCGATTACGGGAGACTTTTGTTCGATGGACGCCACCCAGCGCAGCGGCTAATGTCCTGAACATGCCGAGAATTGACCGTTCTCAAAAAACCGATGGACATGAAAGGAGTTCAAAAATGACTTGGAAGGGAACCCTACGCTCAATGCAGGCATCAGCGAGAAGAGCAGAGCGCAACTCAAAACGGCGGCAAAGGGAATTGCAGGTGCGTCAGAAAGAATTCGAAAAAATGGAGGTCCTTGAGCAGGCCGCCTACGAAGTTGAGGTCTACGAAAATCACATAGATTTGTTGCTGTCTGTGCATAAAGACTGCGGCGAAAGGATCGACTGGAGTGAGTTCGCAAATCAACCTCCACCGATAAAACCAGCCGCACTAAATGCTCATGAAAACCAAGCGAGGGCGAAACAGGCTAGCTATAAACCTGGCTTCATTACGCGCACTTTAAAACTTGAGGCCAGACAGCGTAAAAAACTGGAATACGCTATTCAAGCAGCGGTTGCCAAAGACACGCAGCAGTTGGCTCAAGAAATAGCGGAGTGGAAAAACGAGTATCAGGATTGGAAAATAGATCACGAACTCGCGCTAGGAATTCTCGCTGGCAATGGCCAATCGAAAATTGATGCAGTTCTTCGCGTGAACCCGTTCACGGATATTTCCCACTTGGGCACGTCAATTAATTTCTCGGTCGCAGATAACGGCATTCTCGAATGCACACTCTCGGTACACGGGACCAAAGTGATTCCTCAAGACATCAAGTCGCTGCTACAGAGTGGAAAACTGTCGGTGAAAAAAATGCCGATCAGTAAATTTAATGAGCTGTTACAGGACTACGTATCCAGCTGCGTTCTGCGTGTGGGTCAAGAACTGCTAAATATTCTTCCCGAACACCTCGTCATCGTTACGGCCGTTGACTTACTCCTCAACTCCGCGACCGGCCACTTAGAGGATCAGCCCATCCTCAGCGTCGCTATTTCTCGCGAGACACTGTCCAAGCTCAACATGCAAAGCATCGATCCATCAGACTCGATGAAGAACTTTGTACACGCTATGAACTTCAAGAAAACGACAGGCTTCATGCCGGTAAGCAAGATCAATAGCCAGCAATTCAACAGTCTGGCTTAAAGCCAAACCCGCAGCCTTCGGCAGCTCCTAGAGGACATTTGATGTTCCAATGTACACATCGTCTTATCCCATAATGGTTAAGGTGGTGTGTACAGCACTCTGCAGTGGGCTAGGGATCAGCGATAACGCTGCAAATGCTCGCCCACTTTGCGGCAGGGACTTTCTGCAATTTGCACAACAGGTCGTGATTCAACTCGCGCACTCCATGTTTGCCCCGCAGCTCTTCAGCCAGATGCGCCATCAGATTGGCGGCCATCTCCGCATCGGCCATGGCCCGGTGAGCCTGGCCGGTATGCGGCAACTGCGCGAACGTGGTGAGCGTACCGAGCTTGTGATTTGGCGCCGCCGGCATCAGGCGCCGCGCCAGCAGCAGTGAACAGGCAAAATTCTGCAGGCGTGTGCGTTTGATCTGCCCCAGTTCGAAATCCCAGAACTTCTGGTCGAACGAGGCGTTGTGCGCCAACAGCGGCGTACAACCGACGAATTCGTTGACCTCTTCCATCACCCGCTCGGCCGGCGGCGCGGTGCGCAGCATGGCGTTGCTGATGCCGGTCAGTTGCTCGATGAACGCGGGGACGCGCACGCCGGCGTTCATCAGGCTCTGGTAACGCTCGACGATGCGGCCGTTTTCCAGCATGACCACGGCGATTTCCGTGGCGCGGCAGCTGCTGTTCGGCGACAGGCCGGTGGTTTCAAAGTCGATGACTGCAATGCGTTCCAAACCGGGGTGTACTCCGTTCAAATCTGTTGTTCAGCTCAGCTCTTGAGCAACAGCGCGCCTTCGATCGGCACGTAGCGGCTGGCGGCGCGGATCAGCGAGTTGGCGGTCAGGCCGGGCACGCCGTAGGCGACTGCTTGCACGCCGTGCTTGTTGATGATGCGTTCGAGCAGCATGTCGAAATCGCCGTCACCGGAGGCCAGCACCACTTCGTCGACATGGTCGGCGGCGTCCATGATGTCCAGGGTAATGCCCACGTCCCAGTCGCCCTTGGCCGAGCCGTCGCTGCGCTGGATGTAGGGCTTGAGCTTCACGGTAAAACCGAGGTTGCGCAGGATCTGCTGAAACTGCTGCTGCTTGCTGTCGCCACGGTCGATCGCGTAGGCGTAAGCCTCGACGATCTGCCCGTTCTTGCTGATGTCGGCCCACAATGCGGCGTAGTTGAAGTGGCAACCATAGGCCTGACGCACGGTGTAGTAGAGGTTCTGCACATCGGCGAACACTGCGATTTTTTTCACCGGAGTTCCTGTGAGCGCGCAAGCGCACGAAGCGGGGTCAGGCGATCAGGCCTGAAAAAGGCGCTCAGTATGCCAGCCCGAAGGAGGGTTCCGCGAATAATCGGCCACAGGCGCAAAGGTGCTGCTGACGAGTGGTGAGTGTGGCGAGGGGATTTATCCCCGTTGGGCTGCGCAGCAGTCCTCGCTCCAATCAGGAAAAGCGGGGCTGCTGCGCAGCCCAGCGGGGATAAATCCCCTCGCCACAGTGTACATGTCAGCCTTCAGAGGCTATGTCAGACATAGGAGTCGTCGTCATCGAAGAACGACGAATTGTCGCTGCTGTAATCGGCGTCGCTGAAACCGCCCTGGTCATTGCCAGAGAAACCGTTGTCCGCCACGCGCTGCTCATCGCCCCAGCCGTTGTTGCTCTGGTCGGCGACCTGCGCCGGTTCTTCCTTGATGACCTCGACGATTTCTTCAGGTTGCTGATTGTGGTGGAACAGGCTGCCGATGCCCTGCGCCAGCATCACACCGCCGGCCACGCCTGCGGCGGTTTTCAGCGCGCCGCCGAGAAAGCTGTTGCCCGCCGCCGGGGCTGCCTGCTGCGCATAGTTGGGCGGCGCGGCGGCGAAGCTCTGTTGTGGCGCCGGTGCCTGGTAGCTCTGCTGCGGTGCCGGTTCACGCCAGCCGCCGGAGGACGACGGCGCTGCGCTCTGGCTCGGCGCCGGACGTGAATTGCCGCCACCAAAAATGCTCGACAGGAAGCCACCGCCACCGCTCGCTGACGGAGCGCCACTCTGGGCCTTGGCCGATTGCAGCTCGGCCTGCAGGCGCTGGACTTGCTGGGTCAGTTGCTTGTTCTGCTCGTCGAGGCTTTTCAGCGCGGCCTCTTGCACCAGAATCGCCTGGGTCATGAAATAACCTGCCGCCGGTTGGCGCGTCAGGTGTTCCTTGATCCGCGCCTCGGCCTGGGCGTCGCGCGGGGCTGCCTCCGTTTCGGCCTGTTGCAGCCGGGAAAACAGTCCATCGATCAGGGTTTGCTCTTCGCTGTTCATGGCGACCTCGTAGATTGCCGGTAATAACATGCCCGTGCCCACTTTGAGCGCGGTGCTCTCCTGTAATGGAGACAGTGACAAAACGTTTCAATGGCCTTTACCGAATGTTTACGTTTGTGTCGCCCCGCGTTGCATCGGTTAAAGTGAGCCACTGTTTTCGACCTGCGATACCGACTGATGAATGCCCTCGAAGTACTGCGCGACTCTTTGTATTTTTTCAAACGCCATCTGGGCAGCATCGTGCAGTTGTGCCTGCCGCTAGTGATTGTCGAAGCCTTCTTGCAGCAGGCAGTCGATCACGCCACCGGACCGGACACCTTCGCCGGCGTCAGCATCATCGTCGGCCTGCTGGTGTATCCGCTGTACACCGCCGCGCTGATCCTGTTTCTCGATGCGCGCAGCCGTGGCGAGTCGCCGCGCAACCGTGACCTGCTGGCGATGGCCGCAACCCTGTGGCCGCGCTTCGCGGTGCTGACCGCGCTCAATACCTTGCTGATTCTGCTCGGCCTGTCGTTGTACTTCCTGCCGGGCCTGATGCTGATGGTCATGCTCGCCTTCGCCGAATACCTGCTGGTGCTGCGCGGCCTCGGACCGTTGCAGGCGATGAAGGAAAGTCTGCGCCTGACCCGTGGGCACTTCTGGCGCATCCTGTTGTGCATTCTCTGCGTGATGACCCCGTTGTGGCTGCTCAAGGGCGCGACGCTGGCGGTGTACCCCGAACCGCAGAATCCGCTGATTGCCGGGCTGATCGACAGCGCCCACAGCTTCCTGCAACTGTTCACCAGTGTGGTGCTGTTCCGCCTGTTCATGCTGATCAGCGAATTGCCTGACAAACGTAACGGCGCAGTCTGACCGCGCCGTGCTTGGGCTTCGTCGCTGCCGTCAGGTATGCTCGGGGCCACTTTCTGTAACGCTATAAGCCGAGCCATGACCCGTCTGCTGCGCTACACCCTGCTCCTCGTCATCCTTGCCGTCGTCCTGTTCGGCGTACTGCTGTTCAGCCTGACCTGGCGCCCCGATGCCCGCGAAACCCTGCCGGTCAGTTGCGGCACTACCGCGCCGACGCTGGTGCCCGGGCAAGCACTGAAAGTCATGACCTGGAACGTGCAGTTCCTCGCCGGCAAGCGCTACGTGTTCTGGAATGATCTGGCCGAAGGCGACGATGAAGCGCCGACCGCCGAAGACATGGCCTTCAGCCTCGACGAAGTGGCGCGGGTGATCCGTGACGAACAACCGGATGTGGTGCTGTTGCAGGAGCTCGACGACGGCGCCAAGGCCAGTGACTACCAGAATCAGCTCAAGCTGTTGCAGGAACGCGTCGCCGACCTGTATCCGTGCAGTGCCAGCGCCTTCGACTGGAAAGCCGATTTTGTCCCCGAGCCCCACATCTACGGCAGCGTCGGCCGCCAGTTGGCCACGCTGAGCCGCTATCGCATCGAACACGCCGAACGCCTGCAACTGCCCGTGGCCCCGAGCAACTTCATCAGCCGCCAGTTCCAGCCCAAAGACGCTTTGCTCGCAGTCAAACTGCCGCTCAGCGATGGCGGACAACTGACCGTGTTCAACACCCACTTGCAGCGCGCCAGCCAGGCGGACGGCAACGTGCAGGCGCAAGTGGCTGCCGTGGCCAAAGTCCTCGACAAATATGAAAGCCAAGGCCTGCCGTGGCTGATCGGTGGCGATTTCAATCTGCTGCCGCTGGGCCAGTATCGACGCCTGCCGGTCGAGCGGCGCACGCCCTATTCTGCCGACAGCGAACTGCATCTGCTGTGGGACAAGTACCCGATGATCCCGACCAACAACGAGGCCGGCGGCATCGACCGGGCTAAATGGCTGACCCATTACCCCAACGACCCCGGCCTCAACGGTCCGGATCGCACGGTGGACTATCTTTTCTACAGCCCGAAGCTCAAACGCCTGCAAGCGCAGGTGCGGCAGGACGATACCCTGCGCATCTCCGACCATTTGCCAGTGATTGCGCGGTTCCTCCTGCCCGCTGCGCCCTGAGCGCTTTGCCCTTATAAGCCGGGCGGAACGTAACCCGGAACATAGCGGACATTGGCGCACTTGCCGTGCAGTATTCGCCCGTCTTCGATCAGGAACTGGGCGATCTTCTTCTGCTGATTGATCTTCGCCTGCAACTTGCAGGTAGAACTGTGGCCGACCTGTTGATAGTGCTCGGTGTAGACCATGCCATTGCCGGTATGGGTCATCGAAGTGCCGGCCGCTTCGGTGGAGGTCCAGCTCGCGGACTTGTGCCAGGTCAGTACGGCCAAGGGTTCGCCGTTCGGCCCGGTTTCCTTTGCCATCGCGTCGGGCGTGCCGAACAGGTCCAGTGCTTCCTGCATATCACGGCCTTCCCAGCGGCTCTGCGCGATAGTGGAACAGCCGCTCAAGAGCAATCCTGCCAGCAGGGTTGCCAGCCATAAACGTGTGTAAGTCATTGGATGCCTCGGCTTATTTCTTCAGTTCGAGCAGGCTGTCGATGTTGTCCATCATCTGGCTCTTTTGCTGAATCGGCGCGAGCTTGAAAAACATCTGCTGCAGCATCTCGATCATCTGCAGGTATTCCATCTTGCCCACGGCGGCCATGTCGTTTTTCGCGCGACTGCCCGGCGCGCAGGCAAACTTCAGCGCTTGCTGGACCCAGAACTCTTTCGGGGTCTGCCATTGGTTGGCAACTTTCAGATGACGCATGGTGTAGGCCAAACGCTCGATGGACTGGCCATTGATGAAACGCACCTTGCCCGTAGAGCATTGGGCTTCGAGGTTGTAGACGTCGATCATCGGTTTGCCGGGTTCTTCATACACCAGCGTCACCGCGACCATGGTCGCGCCTTTGGTTTTCTGCGAAGGCACCACCGACGTCGCATCGGCGACGTACATGATGTTTTTCTGGGGCACGCCGTTGCCGTAGATAATCCACCAGTCGCCAATCGGATTGGGCTCTTCGGCCATGGCCGAACTGGAGGCGGCCAATAGCGCAGCCGACAAGAAGATCAACTTCTTGAGCTTGAAGAAAGAGGTCATGGGCAGTTCCGTTCCTTGGGCGCAAGTTGCCAGGCAACAAGGCTGTTATTGTTCAGGCGGCGATTTTGCGAGCCGGAACAACCAAGGGCAATTAGCACGGATGGGCTAATGGCGCGCAGCCATTGCGGGTCAGGTGCCGCGTGGTTTCGCCCGAGCCGTGGCTTCGGCGACCAAGGGATCGTCCGGCCAATAGTGCTTCGGATAGCGCCCCTTGAGATCCTTCTTCACCTCGGCATAGGTGCTGCGCCAGAAGTTGGCCAGGTCCTGCGTGACCTGCACCGGCCGCCGCGCCGGCGACAGCAGGTGCAGCTTGACCACTTGCCGGCCGCCGGCGATTCGTGGCGTATCGGCCAGACCAAACAGCTCTTGCAAACGCACCGCGAGAATCGGTGGATGTTCGCTGTAATCCAGACGAATCGATGAACCCGACGGCACGCTCAAATGATGCGGCGCCAGTTCGTCGAGTTTCTGTGGCAGCGGCCACGGCAGCAGATTACGCACGATGCTCGACAGGTCGAGGTTGGCGAAATGGCTGAGCCGCGAGACCTTGCCCAGATACGGCATCAGCCAGTCTTCCAGGGTATTCAACAATGCCGCATCGCTGACATCCGGCCATTGGCTGTCGTCCTGAGTGTTCAGATCGAGCTGACGCAACAGCGCCACCCGCGCCTGCCACTGGCGCAGTTCCGGGGTCCACGGCAACAACTCAAGACCCTTGCGCCGCACCAGATTGACCAGCGCCTGACTGCGCGCGTTTTCATCCAGACCGGTCAACGGTTCGCGGCTCAGAATCAGCTCGCCGACCTTGCGCTGGCGCTCGGCACGCAGCACGCCTTCGCGTTCATCCCAATCGAGTTGATCGACGCTGCGCACTTGCTCGGCGAGCACCGAATCGAACAGCGCCGGATCGAAATCCGCCGCCAGATAGATGCGTTCTTCGCGCTGGCCCTGACGGCTGCCGAGGTCGGCGATGACGATCCACTCGTGCTTCATCAGGCTATCGGCCTCAGCGAACAGCGCCGCGCGACCGTTGGCCAAACGGTATTCGGCCCCACCGGCACGCCGTTGCTGGGCGACGCGATCCGGGTAGGCCAGCGCCAGCAGCGCGCCGAGCCAGCGCGGATGCTCGGGATCGTTTACCGGTTCGCTCGGCTTGCCACGCAAGTAGCCGCGATACTGCCGAGCCAATTGCCGGGCACGTTGCACCCCGCCCTGCGCGACACGACCGGCACGTTCTTCGCCGGAAAGCAGGACCAATCGGCTGTGCAGATCCGCACCAGCGCCGCGCAGGATATCGCGCTCGCCGAGCAGCGCCGCCACATCGCAGGCCATCGCCGCCAGCCCCAGCGCCTGACCGCGCAACAGCAAATGCGCGATGCGCGGATGCGCCGGCAGTTCGGCCATGGCTTGGCCGTGGGCCGTCAGCGTGTCGCCGTGCAAGGCGCCGAGGCGTTGCAGCAGATCCTGCGCTTGGGCATACGCGGCGGCGGGCGGTATGTCGAGCCAGACCAGTTCGCCCGGGGTCACGCCCCAGCGCCCGAGTTGCAAAGCGAGGCTGGCCAGATCCGCCGAGAGAATTTCCGCGCTGCCATAAGCCGCCAGTTGTTCGTGCTGATCCTGTGACCACAAGCGATAACACACGCCCGGCTCCAGTCGCCCGGCGCGGCCGGCACGCTGGGTGGCGCTGGCCTTGGAGATGCGTTGGGTGTCGAGGCGGGTCATGCCGCTGCCCGGGTCGAAGCGCGGCACCCGCGCCAATCCGGCATCGATGACCACGCGCACGCCGTTGATGGTCAGGCTGGTCTCGGCGATGTTGGTTGCCAGCACCACTTTGCGCTGACCGGGCGGCGCCGGATCGATCGCTGCACGTTGCGCATTGAGGTCGAGTTCGCCGTGCAACGGGCACAGCAGAACGTCTTTGCGCTCGCCGATTGCGTCGACCAGTTGCTGATGTACGCGACGGATCTCCGCCTGTCCCGGCAGGAACACCAGCAGGCTGCCGGTCTCGTCGTGCAGCGCTTCGAGCACGGTTTGGGTAACGCGCTGGTCGATATATTCGCCCGGCTGGAACGGCCGGCCCCAGCGCATCGTCACCGGGTACATGCGCCCTTCACTGCGCAGGATCGGCGCGTCATCGAGCAAGCCGGCCAGGCGCTCGCCTTCGAGGGTGGCCGACATCAGCAGAATCTTCAGCGGCTGTTCAGCGCGAAACAGCTCGCGACCGTTCAGACTGAGGGCCAGCGCCAGATCGGCGTCGAGACTGCGTTCATGAAATTCGTCGAAGATCAGCAGGCCCACACCCTCCAGCGCCGGGTCGTCCTGCAAGCGCCGGGTGAGAATGCCTTCGGTGACCACTTCGATACGCGTCTTCGGGCCAACCTTGCTGTCGAGGCGGATGCGATAGCCGACGGTTTCACCGACCTGCTCGCCGAGCTCGCTGGCCAAACGCTCCGCCGCCGCCCGCGCAGCCAAGCGCCGTGGTTCGAGCATGACGATGGTCTGCCCGGCCAGCCAGGCTTCGTTGAGCAAGGCCAAAGGCACGCGGGTGGTTTTACCGGCGCCGGGCGGTGCTTCGAGCACGGCTTCGTGGCGTGACGCGAGGGCTTCACGCAGGGCGGGTAAAACATCGTCGATCGGCAAAGAAATCATGCTGGCTCCCAAACAGAGGGCCGAGTATAACGGCGAACTGCCGGGCGTTCGTCAGGGTCTTAACTTCACAAGACGAAGCTTCGTTATTTGATGACTCAGGAGACATTTCCATGCGCTTACCTTTTCGCCTGATCGGCGGTGTTCTGGTCGCTACCTTGCTCACGCAGCTCACCGCATGCGGTTCGATTTTCTACCCGGACCGCCGTGGCCAGATCGACGGCAAGATCGACCCGGCGATTGCCGTGCTCGATGCCGTCGGCCTGCTGTTCTACATCATTCCCGGGCTGATCGCGTTTGCCGTCGACTTCGCCACCGGGGCGATCTATTTCGAACCGGGCCACACCGCGCAGATCGATCCGGCCAAGCTCAAGCAAGCCATCGGCCCTGACGGGCAGGTCGACAATCACAAGTTGCAGGCGATTCTTGAGAGCGAACTGGGTAAAGACTTTCCTCTCGACGACCCGCGCCTGATCCAGCACAAGGGCAGCACTCAGCAACTGGCGATGTTCGGCCTGCAACCGGCTGCTTGAATAAGGACGTTCAATGACCTCCAGCCCTGAACACGCCCGCCTGCTGCGGCTGGCGACCCGCGCCTCGGTGGCGGTCGCCTGCACGCTGATCGTCGCCAAGGCGATTGCCTGGTGGCTCAGCGGATCGGTGAGCATGCTCGCCGGCCTCACCGACTCGGCGCTGGATGGAGTCACCTCGATGCTCAACCTGCTGGCGGTGCATTACGCCTTGCGCCCGGCGGATGATGATCACCGTTATGGCCACGGCAAAGCCGAATCGCTGGCGGGCATGGCCCAGGCGTTGTTCATCGGTGGCAGCGCGGTGCTGATCGCGTTTCAGGCCTACCAACGCTTGCAGACGCCGGAACCGCTTGGCGCACCGTGGCTGAGCATCGGTGTGATCGTGTTTTCCCTGCTGCTGACGGCGGCGCTGCTGATGTTGCAGCACCGGGTGATCAAGCAGACCGGCTCCAACGCCGTGCGTGCCGACTCGCTGCATTACCGTTCGGACCTGCTGCTCAACGGCAGCATCCTGATCGCGCTGGTGTTGGCCGCGATGGGTTTTGCGCAACTGGATGCGTGGTTCGGGCTGGGGATCGCCGTGTACATTTTCTGGAGTGCGATTCAGATCGCCCGGGAAAGTTTTTCGGTGTTGATGGACGAGGAACTGCCGACCGATGTCAGCCAGCACATGCTCGAACTGGCATGCAGCGTCCCCGGCGTACTGGGTGCGCACGACCTGCGCACGCGGATCTCGGGCAACCACTGGTTTGTGCAATTGCACTTGGAACTGCCGGGCGAACTGACCCTGTCAGTCGCCCATGGCATCAGCGACCAAGCGGCGGCGGCGATTCACAAGGCCTATCCGAAGGCCGAAGTGCTGGTGCACGCTGACCCACAGGAAGTAGTGCTCGCCGCCCGCACTCAGTAATTGACCTGATAACCGCGACTGCTCAGGCAGTTGCCCTGCGCCTGGCGATAGGCCTGAACCACTTCGGGTGCCGGTTGATAGGTCGCGGCGCGCGGGTCGAAACCGCTTTGCTGCACCGCGTACTGAGAGCACTGGTAACCGTCCTGCTGCACTTGCTGCGGCGACTGGCCGTTGGCCGGGTAGGCTTCGACGTCATAGCCCTGAGCTTGCGGTTGCGGCGGTTGCTGCAGCGGCGGCTCGACCACCACGTAATCCTGCGTCGCCTCTTGATAGGCGTAATACGAGCCGGCGGCGAGGAACAGCATCGAGCCGCCGATCCACACTTCACGGGCGTAATCCGGCAAATACTGGACGCGGATCCCGCGCGGTGGTTGCACGACGATGTAGCGCGGGCCTTGCGGGCGATACCAGTAGCCGCCGGAATAGAAGTAATCCTGACCGCGATACGGCACGCGGTAATCACGATCCGGGAAACGATCGATCACATGGCCCGGACGATACTGCGGGCCAGGACCCCAGCCATTGCCATGACCGTTCGGCCGTCCCGGCCAGCGGTTGTCATCGGGACGCGGCTGCGTCTGCCATTGCTGATTGTGGTAACCGTTTTGCGGGCGCTCGTCGCGGTAGTAACCCTGACGCGGTTCCTGGGTCTGGCGCACGGCGTCGGGTCGCGGCTGGATCGGCAGGTTGTTGCCCGGCTGGCGAGGCGGTTGCGGACGCTCATCGGCACGGTTGCGGTTCTGCCATTGACCGTCATTGTTATGCGGCTGGCCGTTGTGCTCGAACTGACGGCTGTTGTCGCCACGGATGATCCCGTCGTTCTGCGGCCCGTTGCCCGGCCCGCGATTCTGCGGCTCATCGGCCAGCGCTTGCGCACTGACCCCCACACACAGCAAACCAACACCGGCCAGACGCCAGATGCGCGAATTCATGCCTTTCCTCACTGCGGGAGCCTGTCGTTGGCAGGGCTTGTTGCTGAGACTCGAAACAGCCCCACCGGGTTCTGCAACAGGTTATCAGTCGCGCGACTTATTTATTGAGGCGCCAAGATGAAATCACAGGCAAGAAAAAAGGGAGACCCGTCGGCCTCCCTTCTGAGAACTTCGTCCTGGCTCGACGCTTTTGACGTCGGCTCACCTCACGCCGTCTTCTGGACAGTGTGCAGCTCGGGGGCCGGCACATCCCCGGTGGGGGTGGCGGCCGCGGCGGGCCTGATTGGGCGGGCCGCGTGGACTGTGTTACCGAGCAGTGATTCTGGTGATAAGAATAGGCCTGAAGCCGCGACAGAGGATTGCGAAAATTGCTCAATTAAACACTGCTTGCGCAATTTTTAACCCTGGATAGATAATCCGCCGCAATAGTTACGACCAAGGACAGATTGATGAGCAAACTCGACCGGTATGACCTGAGTATTTTGGCGGAATTGCAGCGCGACGCCCGTATCTCCAACCAGGAACTGGCCGAGCGCATCGGTCTGTCGCCCTCGCCTTGCTCGCGCCGGGTCAAGCAACTGGAAGACGATGGCTATATCTCGCGCCAGGTTGCATTGCTCGATCGCAAGATGCTCGGGCTGAGTCTGACCGCGTATGTGCTGATCGGCATGGACCGGCACACGCCGGAACGCTTCGAGAATTTCGAAGCGGCAATCCGCACATTGCCGCAAGTGCTGGAGTGCAGTCTGGTGACCGGAGTGGATGCTGACTACCAGTTGAAAGTGGTGGTGCCGGATATGGATCACTATCAGAAATTACTGCTGGGGCACCTGACCCGGATCGAGGGGGTCACCAGCGTGCGGTCGAGTTTTGTGCTGAATCAGGTGCTCAACAGCACCGAACTGCCGCTGACTCATTTGCGTAGCTGATATCCCTTTCGCGAGCAGGCTCGCTCCCACATTTGGAATGCATTTCAACCTGTGGGAGCGAGCCTGCTCGCGAAGGGGCCGGCACAGGCGACGCAGATCAATGCCCCGCCATCCGCCCTTGGCGTATACTCGCCGCCGCCCTTTCAGCCCTGTCCGCGCCGGAGATCGCCAATGGATCCAGCACTGTTCGAAGAGTGGATGATGACCGGTCTGGTCAGCATCCTGATCATTTTCATGGGTTTCATCGTCTGGGATCTGGCGAAGAAGTCCAAGGCCGGGCGGTTCGGCTCGTTCATTCTGTTTTTCGTGCTGGGCCTGGGCGTGGCCGCGTTCATCATCAAAAGTGTGGTGATCGGCCTGATTGAATCCGGCGCCTTATAAGCGCGCCGGCACTTCCCGCCACTGGCCCTGATCCAGCCCTTCAATGGTCCAGTCACCAATCCTGACCCGCACCAGACGCAACGTCGGCAATCCGACCGCTGCCGTCATGCGCCGCACCTGACGGTTGCGCCCTTCGCGAATCACCAATTCCAGCCACGAGGTCGGTATGGTCGCGCGAAAGCGTACCGGCGGATTGCGCGGCCATAACTGCGGCTCAGCCAGTTGCCGCGCTTCGGCGGGCAGGGTCATGCCGTCATTCAACTCGACGCCATCGCGCAGGCGCTGCAACTGCTCGGCCGTCGGCTCGCCCTCCACCTGCACCCAATAAGTCTTCGCCAGTTTGTGTTTCGGATCGGCGATGCGCGCCTGCAACTGGCCGTCGTTGGTCAGCAGCAACAAACCTTCGCTGTCACGATCCAGACGTCCGGCCGGATAAATCCCCGGCACATCGATGTAATCCTTGAGTGTCGCCCGCCCTTCACCGTCGCTGAATTGCGTCAGCACATCGAAGGGTTTGTTGAACAGGATCAGTTTCGGCTCGGCCGGTGGTGCCTTGGCAACACGGCGCGGGGCAGAAGACTGAGGCTTCATGCCGGGACGGCGGGAAGGTGGACGCGGGGGACGGGACATAAGAGACAGAACATTTAGCGATCAGGGCTGACAATGCTAGTGCCCCGACCGCCAAATGACCACGACTAACCGTTAACGGAACGGCGGCTCGTCGAAGCTGCGCAGTTTGCGCGAGTGCAGCGAGTTGAGTTCGGTACGCAGCAGATCCACCGCTTCGATGCCGATTTTCAAATGCTGGCTGACCGCGCGCTCATAGAAGGCGTTGGCCGAGCCCGGCAGTTTGATTTCGCTGTGCAGTGGTTTGTCCGAAACGCAGAGCAACGTGCCGTAAGGCACACGCAGGCGATAACCTTGCGCTGCGATCGTGCCGCTTTCCATGTCCACCGCAACCGCGCGGGACAGGTTGATCAGCGGCCGCTCCTGAGCCCAGCGCAATTCCCAGTTACGGTCGTCATAGGTCAGAACCGTGCCGGTGCGCAGGCGCTTCTTCAGATCGTCGCCCTTCTCGCCAGTGACATTCGCCGCCGCCTGCTGCAGAGCAAGCTGCACTTCGGCCAGTGCCGGGATGGGAATATTCGGCGGCACCACACGATCAAGAATGCCGTCGCGACGCATGTAGGCGTGGGCCAGCACGTAATCGCCAATGGTCTGCGACTGACGCAGGCCGCCGCAGTGGCCGATCATCAGCCAGCAATGCGGGCGCAGCACGGCCAGGTGATCGGTGATGTTCTTGGCGTTGGACGGGCCGACACCGATGTTGACCAGCGTCACGCCGTGGCCATCGCTGGCGATCAGGTGATAGGCCGGCATCTGGTAACGGTGCCAGACCACACCGGCGGCAATCGCCGAGGCTTCGCCGTGGTCCATGCTCTTCTCGATGATCACGTTGCCCGGCAGGACCATGCGCACGAAACGCGGGTCGCGGCGCAACTGCTCCAGACCATGAACGATGAACTGGTCGACGTAGCGGTGATAGTTGGTCAGCAGAATCCACGGCTGCACATGGCGCCAGTCACTGCCG
This sequence comes from Pseudomonas sp. CCNWLW23, assembly GCF_037095675.1. NCBI lineage: Bacteria > Pseudomonadati > Pseudomonadota > Gammaproteobacteria > Pseudomonadales > Pseudomonadaceae > Pseudomonas > Pseudomonas sp. CCNWLW23. The sequence goes on from NZ_JBAWKM010000010.1 coordinate 64,356, forward strand.
GTGTAATGCACCAGCCGGCGCAGCGAGAAATCCACGCGCGCGGCGTCGAACAGCGCCAGTGGCAGCGGATCGGTGTTTTCCCAGTCGTAGAGGCCGTCGGCAATGCCATCGGTGGCGGCGGACAGATCCGTGCTCGGGAACACCCGCGCCAGCACCGCTGCAGTGACGCCGGAACCGGCCAGTTCATCGCCCTGCTCGACCACGTACGGATAAGGAATGTTCTGCTGGCTGACGCCGACTTCGACGGTCACGGTGAAGTCGTGCATCAACGGCGTCAGTTGTTCGAGCAGGTATTTGCGAAACGCCGCCGGGTGGGTGACGGTGACGCTGTAAGTGCCCGGCAACTGCACCTTGGCGTAAGCGCGGGTAGTCTGCGGCACTTCGCCCTGGCAGTGGTAGGTCAGACGCAGTTCGGGATAACGAAACAGGGCACGCTGTTCGGCGTCGGGCTCGACGCGGTCCTTGAGGTAACGCTTGAGGGCAGAATTCAGCGCAGTGGTGGCCCGCTCATGCAGCTCGGCCAGACGATCCACGGCTTGTTCGGCGGTTTGAACGACAATAAACGCTTCGGTCACGATCAGCTTCCTGTGTTCTGACTTGCAGAGCTTCATCTTGCCTGCATCGTGGACGCACGGGAACAGTGGCGTTGTGGCGATACTTAAATCTGCAGACCAATGATGTCCCCTGTGGGAGCGAGCCTGCTCGCGAATGCGGTGGATCATCCAATAAAGATGTCGACTGACACACCGCTTTCGCGAGCAGGCTCGCTCCCACAGGGGGAGATTTGAGGTGGGTCAGAAAAGCGGTGGAGTCGAGCGGGCGACGATCGCTTCAACGTCCAGCCCACGCGGCAACGCGCCGTAGACGCGACCGCCACCGCTCAGACGGCTGGCAATGAAAGCATCGCTTACGGCTGAATTCCCCGCCTCCAACAGAAGCCTGGCCTGCAACCCGAGCGCGATGTCTTCGGTCAACTGCCGCGCCCGATACTGAATATCACTGGTGTCCTTGAACTGCGCCTGCAACTGCTGAATGTGCGCGGCCAGACGCTTGTCGCCATGGCCGTCGCCCAGTTCGCTGAACAGCACATCCAACACACCCGGCTCCTTCGACAATGCGCGCAGCACATCCAGACATTGCACATTCCCCGAACCTTCCCACGTCGAGTTCACCGGCGCTTCGCGGTACAGGCGCGGCAGGATGCTGTCCTCGACGTATCCAGCACCGCCCATGCATTCGGCGGCTTCGTTGATCATTCCTGGCGCGCGCTTGCAGATCCAGTATTTGCCCACTGCCGTCACCAGCCGCGCGAACTGCGCTTCGTGGCGATCATCCAGATGATCGAGCGCCTTGCCCATGCGCAGACTCAGCGCCAACGCGGCCTCGCTCTCCAGGGCCAGATCGGCGAGTACGTTTTGCATCAGCGGCTGCTCGCTGAGCAATTTGCCGCCGACCTTGCGGTGCGCGCAGTGATGGCTGGCCTGGGTCAGCGCCTGGCGCATCAGCGAGCTGGAGCCGACCATGCAATCGAAACGGGTCATCGCCACCATTTCGATAATGGTCGGCACGCCGCGCCCTTCTTCGCCGATCATCCATGCCAGCGCCCCACGAAACTCCACTTCGCTGGAGGCGTTGGACTGGTTGCCGAGTTTGTTTTTCAGACGCTGGATGTAGAACTGATTGCGCGTGTCGTCCGGGCGATGGCGCGGCAGCAGAAAGCAACTCAAGCCCTTTTCGGTTTGCGCCAATGTCAGGAAGGCGTCGCACATCGGCGCCGAACAAAACCACTTGTGCCCGACCAGTTCATAGGCCTGACCCGGGCCGCTGGCGCCGACCGGATAGGCTTTGGTGGTGTTGGCGCGAACGTCGGTGCCGCCCTGCTTCTCGGTCATCGCCATGCCGATGGTCACGCCGGCCTTGTGCGCCATGCCGACGTTGCGTGGATCGTATTCGGTGGCGAGGACTTTCGGCAGCCACTGTTCGGCCAGGTCAGGCTGCAAGCGCAGGGCCGGCACGCTGGCGAAAGTCATGGTCAGCGGGCAACCACTGCCGGCCTCGGCCTGGCTGTGCAGATAGGTCATCGACGCGCGGGCGACATGCGCGCCGTCCTGCGGGTGTGCCCAAGGCAGCGAGGTCAGGCCATGTTCGATCGCCGTGCGCATGAGCTCGTGGTAAGCCGGGTGAAACTCGACCAGATCGATGCGATGGCCGTAGCGATCATGGCTGGCAAATAGCGGTTTGTTCTGGTTGGCGAGAAACCCCGCCTCCATCAGCGGCCCACCCGCGAGTGCGCCATAGGCATCGATGCGCGCCTCGGCCCAACCGGCGCCAAAACGCCGCGACCACTCCTGCAGCGGCAGGTCGATGCGGTACAGGTTGGTGCCGTCCAGCGACGGCGGCTGATTGGTGACTTCGTGGGTTTCGGCGAACTGATGCAGGTTCATGACGGCGCTCCTTGTTCAGCAATGGCACCAGTTAAGCACTGGTGCTTTTTTGAACAAAGTGTCATAGCCGCCGTTTTTGCGGCGCTTTTACCCCATCAGCAACTCAGCACGCGGCGCTGCAATGCAGCCTGCAGATCCTCGAATTTCACCGGTTTGTGCAGATAGTCGATAGCCGCGCCCGGGGCGCATTGTTCGCGATCCGCACCCAGCGCCAGCATGAACACTGGCAAATGCGCGCAGCCTGGCAATGCATGGATCTGGCAGCACAGCGATGCGCCTTCGTGGTTGGGCAACTGGCAATCGATCAGCACTGCATCGAAGCTTTCCCGTTGCAGGCAGTCCAGCGCGGCGGCGCCGTTATCAGCGCTGCGCACGCGGAAACCGAGCTTGAGCAACATGCCGCGCATCACCAATTGATTGACGCTGTTGTCGTCCACCAGCAGCACTGTGCAGTCCTGCGGCGCACGAATGCAATCGCGAGGCGGCTGATCCGCAGGCGCTTCGATCACCGGCAGTTCGAATTCGACATCGAGCTGGAAGCGGCTGCCGCGTCCCGGCTCGGAGCGATGGGTGAGTTTGCCGCCGAGCAATTCGACCAGTTGCCGACAGATCGCCAGACCAACACCGAGACCGCCGTATTCGCGAGTCATCGAACCGTCGAGCTGGAAGAAACGCTGATACAGGGTCGCCTCACCCAGGTCAGTGAAACCGATACCGGTGTCGATCACCGCAAACGACAGCGCCATGCGCTCATCCGCCGACGGCCGCCCGGTGACGCGCAGCGCCAACCCGCCGACGCGGGTGAACTTGATCGCATTGTCCAGCAGGCATTCCAGGCACTGCGCCAGTTTCGCGCTGTCCCCGAGCAAGCGATCCGGCAAGGTCGGCAGCACCTCGACTTTGAAGTCCAGCGACTTGCTCGCCGCATTACCTTCGAACTGCACGCGCAACGCCTCGACCACTGCGCGCAGGCTGAAACTGCCCGGCGTCGCCTTGAGCTTGCCGGCCTGCAATTCAGTGAGCGTGAGGATGCCATTGACCATGCGCATCATGTCGCGGGCGGAACCGGCGGCGGTCTGTTGATATTGCTCCAGCTCGGGATCGAGGTCGACGGTCTGCATCAGCTCCAGCGAACCGATCACGCCGTTCATCGGCGTGCGCAGTTCGTGGGTCAGCGTGGCGAGGAATTCATCCTTGAGCTTGTTGCTGTGGGCCAGTTGCTGGTTGAGCACTTCGAGTTTCTGCCCGGCGTCGAACAAGGTCTGCGCCTGTTGTTCGCGCATGGCGTTGATGCGATCGGCCAGCGCCAGCGACAGCAGCGCCACCTCGATCGCCGAGCCGATCTGGCTGGCATACATGGTCAGGAATACGTTGGGCAGCAGGCCCAGCACCATCAGCGTATTGACGATGCCGCCGAGCAGGAACGCCGACCAGGCGATGATGAAGTAACGCGCCACGCGCAAGCCGCGCCACCAGGCAAGAATCCCGGCGGCGAAGATCACCACGGTGAAGGTCAGCGCCAGTGTGGTCGCCAGGCGCAGGGCCAGGGCGTAACTGGTCATCAGCGACAGGCCGATCACCAGCGCACTGAAGGCAATCAGGCCGATCAGCAAGCGATCCAGCCAGGGGCTGTGGGTCTTGGTCTGCAGGAAACTGCGGGCGAACTGGCTGCCGAACAGCCCGGCGCAACCGATGAAGAATGGCGTCGCGGCGTTGGCCCACCATGGGTTGTCCGGCCAGAAATACTCAACCGCCGCGCCGTTCACCGACAATTGATAGAGGCCGAACGAGCCGATATAGAAGATGTAATAGAGGTAGCTGGTATCGCGCACGCTCAGGTAGATGAACAGGTTGTAGACCAGCATCCCCAACAGCACGCCATAAATGATGCCGAGCACATACAGGCGCACCGGTTGGTCTTCGAGGTACGCGGTGCTCGACCACAACGTCACCGGCGCCTGGATCGAGCCTTCGCTGGCCAATCGCAGGTACAGCGTCTGCTGTTGATGCGGTTTGAACGGCAAGTCGAACAGGTAATTGTTCTGGCGGATCTCGCGACTGGCGAAGGGCAAGGCATCGCCGGTCTGGCGCACCAGTCGGTATGCACCGGTGGCATCAGGCAAGTAAAGATCGAGGTGATCGAGTGGCGGATACGCCAGTTCCAGCAGCCAGGTGCGCTGGGCGGCCGGGTTGCTCGGGCGGTAATGCAGGTCGATCTTCAGCCAGAACGCCGAACGCGAGTAACCGGCGTTGAGCGTGGCTTTGTCGTGAGCTTTGAACTGGCCGGCGGCGTCTTGCGCACGGACGTCGGCAATCGTCGCCTGACCGCTCGGGTCTTCGAACACTTGCAGCGATCGGCCCAGTGGCAGGCTCTGGGTGAATTCGTCGAATTCGACGGCGCTCGCCATAAGGGGCAAGCAGAACAGCAACATCAGCAAATAGCGCATTGAAGCCCCAGCGTGGCTCGTCCGGTTGTGTCAGGAAGCCCCCCATTCCCTTTGAGTAGACGTAAAACCGGTATTACCTGTGATTGTTTGGATCCAGCCTAGCATAGCCGTTGATGGCCATTGAGCACCATGGAAATTTTTCCTACAACGGCTCTAGAACGGGCGTTACAGGGCAAAGCACCGAGATAGAGCTGTTGGAATGGTCAGGAACGTCAAAGATCGCAGCCTCCGGCAGCTCCTGCATTTATCTTGCTCTGCCACCCACACCCCAAAATCAGCTTTGGTGGTAAGCTCGCGCACCATGAATATCTACAGCTCCCGCCCCGTTGTCCTCTGTCTCTCCGGCCACGACCCCAGTGGTGGCGCCGGCTTGCAGGCAGATATCGAAGCCCTGCTCGCGCAGGGTTGCCATGCGGCTCCGGCCGTCACCGCCCTGACCGTGCAAGACACCGTCAACGTCACTGACTTCCGCGTCCTCGACCGTGAGTGGGTACTGGCCCAGGCCAACGCCGTGCTCAACGATTCCGAAGTCGCCGCAGTGAAACTGGGCATGCTCGGTTCGCTGGAGATGGTCGACACCGTGGTCGAACTGCTCTCGGCGCACCCGCATCTGCCGGTGGTCTGCGACCCGGTGCTGCGTGCCGGCGGCGGCGGACGCCTGGGCAAGGACGAGGTCGGCTACGCGATGCGCGAACGTCTGCTGCCGCTGTCGATCATTGCCACGCCCAATCTTCCTGAAGCGCGCATCCTCGCCGAACTGCCCGAAGGCACGGCCGACGAGTGCGCGGAAAAACTCCTGCCATTCGTCAAAAACCTGCTGATTACCGGCGGCCATGGCGACGAAACTGAAATCCACAACCGCGTGTACAGCCGCGACGGCCTGCGCGAAACCTTTATCTGCCAACGCCTGCCGGGCAGCTATCACGGCTCCGGTTGCACGCTGGCCAGCGCTTTGGCCGGGCGACTCGCTCAGGGCGAACACCTGGCCAGTGCCGTGCGCAGTGCGCTGGATTACACCTGGCGCACTTTGCGCGATGCCGAACAACTGGGCAAAGGCCAGTTCGTGCCGCGTCGCCTGCCGCTGGATTTCTGCTCGTAACGTCGTGAGGTCTGCCCGATGAAACTCCGTGGCCTGTATGCCATTACCGACAGCCAGTTGCTGGCCGGCAAGTTTCTGTCTTACGTGGAGGCGGCGCTCGACGGCGGCGTCACCCTGCTGCAATACCGCGACAAGAGCAGCGACGAGGCCCGCCGTCTGCGCGAGGCCGAGACGTTGCGCAACCTGTGCGAGCGCTACAAGACGCAACTGATCATCAACGATGACGCCGAACTGGCCGCACGCCTCAACGTCGGCGTGCACTTGGGCCAGACCGACGGCCCGCTGTCGCCGACCCGCGCCCTGCTCGGTTCGAAAGCCATCATCGGTTCGACCTGCCATGGGCAAATCGCTCTGGCCGAACAAGCCGCCAAAGAAGGTGCGAGCTATGTCGCCTTCGGCCGCTTCTTCAATTCCACCACCAAACCCGGTGCGCCGAGTTGCAGCCTCGACTTGCTCGACGAAGCCAAACGCACGCTGCACTTGCCGGTCTGCGCGATTGGCGGCATCACCCTCGATAACGCCGCGCCACTGGTCGAGCACGGTGTCGATCTGCTCGCCGTGATCCACGGTTTGTTCGGCGCCGAGAGCAGCGCCGAAGTGACCCGCCGCGCCCGCGCCTTCAACGAACTTCTGAAAATCTGATTTGAGAGCCCGATCATGTCTCGTTCCGAAACCCTGTTTGCCAATGCTCAGAAACACATCCCCGGCGGCGTCAACTCGCCGGTGCGCGCGTTCAAGAGTGTCGGCGGCACCCCGCTGTTCTTCAAACACGCCGAAGGCGCTTACGTCACCGACGAAGATGACAAGCGTTATGTCGATTACGTGGGTTCGTGGGGCCCGATGATCCTCGGCCACAGCCATCCGGACGTGCTCGACGCGGTGCGCAATCAGCTGCAACACGGCCTGTCCTACGGTGCACCGACGTCGATGGAAACCGAGATGGCCGATCTGGTCTGCTCGCTGGTGCCGTCGATGGACATGGTGCGCATGGTCAGCTCCGGCACCGAAGCGACCATGAGCGCGATCCGTCTGGCCCGTGGTTACACCGGTCGCGACAGCATCATCAAATTCGAAGGCTGCTACCACGGCCACTCCGACAGCCTGCTGGTCAAGGCCGGTTCCGGCGCTCTGACCCAGGGCGTACCGAGCTCGGCCGGCGTGCCGGCAGCGTTCGCCAAACACACCCTGACCCTGCCGTTCAACGACATCGACGCGGTTGAAGCGATGCTGGCTGAAGTGGGTGAGGACGTGGCGTGCATCATCGTCGAACCGGTCGCCGGCAACATGAACTGCGTGCCGCCAGCGCCGGGCTTCCTCGAAGGCCTGCGTTCGCTGTGCGACAAGCACGGCGTGGTGTTGATTTTCGACGAAGTGATGACCGGTTTCCGCGTCGCCCTCGGCGGTGCCCAGGCGCACTACGGCGTGACGCCGGACCTGACCACGTTCGGCAAGATCATCGGCGGCGGCATGCCGGTGGGCTGCTTCGGTGGCAAACGCGAGATCATGCAGCGCATCGCCCCGCTCGGTCCGGTGTATCAGGCCGGTACGTTGTCGGGTAATCCGCTGGCGATGGCTGCCGGCCTGACGACCCTGCGTCTGATCAGCCGCCCGGGCTTCCACGCCGAACTGACCGACTACACCGCGCGCATGCTCGACGGTCTGCAGCAGCGTGCCGATGCTGCGGGCATCCCGTTCGTGACCACTCAGGCCGGCGGCATGTTCGGTCTGTACTTCAGCGGCGCCGACGACATCGTCACCTTCGACGACGTGATGGCCAGCGACGCGGCAATGTTCGGTCGCTTCTTCCACTTGATGCTCGAAGGTGGCGTGTACCTGGCGCCGAGCGCTTTCGAAGCCGGTTTCACCTCGATCGCCCATGGCGAAGCCGAGTTGCAACTGACGCTGGACGCCGCCGAGCGTGCCTTCGCCGCATTGAAATAATCGCCGTACCGCTGACGTTGGCTATGGCCAGCGTCAGCTTTCGCCTACATCCGCTCGGTTTTTCCGACGCGTCTGCGAAAATCCTGCCTGAATCGGGCGATATATTCCCCACGCAGCAGAAAAACGAGTAAAGACTTTGTAAGGTTGGCCCTGCTTATTTCATAATGCGCGCTTATTGGATCCCTCGACGGGTCCGCGTGCCCTTCAGAGGTAAGTCGATTCCCATGAACCGCACCGGCCGCACCCTTGCATTGGGCTGCCTGTTGCTCCTTCAGCCCCTGCTCGCGCATGCACAAGCAGGCGGCAACTCGTTGTTGATCCCGGCGATGGGTCGTTGCACCCTCAATACTCAGCCGCAAGACGTCACGCAGGCATTGGCCGCCTGCCAGAAAGCGGCGGACGAAGGGGACGCGCAAGCGCAATACGAGTTGGGTGAGTTCTACTACGACGGCAAGAACGCGCCGCGCGACCTCAATCAAGCCCTGAGCTATTTCGAAAAGGCCTCGCTGCAAGGCCACGCCCAGGCGCAATTCAAGCTCGGCAGCATGTTCTTCCACGGCGAAGGCGTGCAGGCCAACAATATCCAGGCCTACATCGTGCTGAAGATGGCAGCGGTCAACGGTGCTGAAGAGGCATTGGACACGGCTGACGAAGTCTCGGAAAAAATGTCCCGCGAAGATCTCGAAACCGCCACTCAGGTGCTCGGGCAGATTTTCCGCAAATACCTGATGGAACTGCAGAACGCCGACGGGCGCACGCCATTCTCCCCACTGCCCTAAAGGCTGTGGAGATGACCTGTGGCGAGGGGATTCATCCCCGTTGGGCTGCGAAGCAGCCCCAAACCCTGCAACCCGGTTCTGTCTGACACATATTGCTGGATGGATTGCGACTGCTTCGCAGCCCAGCGGGGATAAATCCCCTCACCACAAACTCATTCCAATCCAGAATCCGCTGTTACTTTTCAGGCATCGGCATCGGAAACGGCATGACATTGCCGACCGCGCCCCGGGCCTCGCTGATTTTCGGCGTGCCCAGACGTTCCACTTCGTCGATGCGCACGATCGAATGCATCGGTACAAAGCTGCGCACCACGCCTTCGAATTGCGCCTTGAGCTTCTCTTCGCTCGGATCGACGACCATTTGCGTGCGCTCGCCAAAGACGAATTCTTCAACTTCCAGGAAACCCCACAGATCACTTTGATAGATCTGCTTGGCGTACATTTCGAACACCTGGCCCTGGTTGAGGAAAATCACCTTGTAGATTGGAGCTTCGCGTTTGGTCATGGCGGGCGGATAACATCGGGGTAAAAATGAGGGCGCGAACTATAGCATAGCCACCGGACGCACAGCGGTAGGAACCTGACGGCTTGTTCCCTATAATGCGCGGTTCTTTGAATCACGTGACGACCCGAATCCATGGCCAAGAAGCTTTACATCGAAACCCACGGTTGCCAGATGAACGAGTACGACAGCTCGCGCATGGTCGATCTGCTGGGCGAACATCAGGCCCTGGAAGTCACCGCTCGCGCGGAAGACGCCGACGTGATTCTGCTCAATACCTGCTCGATCCGCGAACGCGCGCAAGACCGCGTGTATTCGCAACTCGGCCGCTGGCGCGAACTGAAGCTGGCCAACCCCGATATGGTCATCGCCGTCGGCGGTTGCGTGGCCAGTCAGGAAGGGGCGGCGATCCGCGATCGCGCTCCGTACGTTGACGTGGTGTTCGGCCCGCAGACCCTGCACCGTCTGCCGGAGATGATCGACGCCGCGCGCAGCAGCAAGCTGCCGCAGGTCGACGTGTCGTTCCCGGAAATCGAAAAATTCGACCACCTGCCGGAGCCGCGTATCGACGGCCCAAGTGCCTACGTGTCGGTGATGGAAGGTTGCAGCAAGTACTGCACGTTCTGCGTGGTGCCGTACACCCGTGGCGAAGAGGTCAGCCGACCGTTCGACGACGTGATCGCGGAAATCATTCACCTTGCTGAACACGGCGTGCGTGAAGTGACCTTGCTCGGGCAGAACGTCAACGGCTATCGCGGCCAGACCCACGACGGTCGCCTGGCCGACCTGGCCGAGCTGATTCGCGTGGTCGCCGCTGTCGATGGCATCGACCGCATCCGCTACACCACGTCGCATCCGCTGGAGTTCTCCGACAGCCTGATCCAGGCCCACGCCGAAGTGCCGGAACTGGTCAAGCACCTGCACTTGCCGGTGCAGTCGGGCTCGGACCGGATTCTCGCGGCGATGAAGCGCAACCACACGGCGCTGGAGTACAAATCCAAACTGCGCAAATTGCGCGCCGCCGTACCGGGGATCTGCATCAGTTCGGACTTCATCGTCGGTTTCCCCGGCGAAACCGAGAAGGACTTCGAACAGACCATGAAGCTGATTGCCGATGTCGGCTTCGATTTCTCCTACTCGTTCGTCTACAGCCAGCGCCCGGGCACGCCCGCTGCCGATCTGGCCGATGACACGCCGGAAGAACTGAAGAAAGAACGCCTCAACGCGCTGCAACATCGTTTGAATCAGCAGGGCTTCGAGATCAGCCGACAAATGGTCGGCTCGATCCAGCGCATTCTGGTGACCGATTACTCGAAGAAAGACCCGGGCGAGCTGCAGGGCCGCACCGAGAATAACCGTATCGTCAACTTCCGCTGCGACAATCCCACCCTGATCGGCCAGTTCGCCGACGTGCACATCGACGCCGCGCAACCGCACTCGCTGCGTGGTTCTTTAATTCAATAACGCCGCATTTCTCCTGTGGGAGCGAGCCTGCTCGCGAAGGCGGTCTGTCAGACACATCAATTTTGAATGTGTCGCCGCCTTCGCGAGCAGGCTCGCTCCCACAGGTAAAGCGCAGCGGCGCTGATCGGCTGAGATATTTAAGAGCTTTCGCACCCACGCCACTGGCGTTATCCTTGATTTCATCCTAATTGCCCCAGGGCGGCTAAATACGACCTTGAACGCACCCATCGAACCACATCGTTTTCTCCTCGAGCCTTTTGAGGCTCGCCGCTTCGCCAATCTGTGCGGGCAATTCGACGAGCATTTGCGCTTGATCGAACAGCGCCTGGCCATCGAGATCCGCAATCGCGGAAACCAGTTCGAGTTGATTGGCGATCCAAAACTCACCACGTCCGCGGAAAACCTGCTGCGCCGCCTGTACCGCGAAACCAAGGGTACCGAGCTGTCGCCAGACCTGGTTCACCTGTTCATTCAGGAATCAGCAGATATCGACAACCCGGCCCCTGCCGAAGCGACCGTCGCCCTGCGCACCAAGAAAGGCATGATTCGCCCACGCGGCTTGAATCAGCAGCGCTACGTGAAGGAAATCCTCGGCAACGACATCAATTTCGGCATCGGCCCGGCCGGTACCGGCAAGACCTATCTGGCCGTGGCCTGCGCGGTGGATGCGCTGGAGCGCGAGCAGATCCGCCGCATCCTGCTGGTGCGTCCGGCAGTCGAAGCGGGGGAAAAACTCGGCTTCCTGCCCGGCGACCTGTCGCAGAAGATCGACCCGTACCTGCGCCCGCTCTACGACGCGCTGTACGAAATGCTCGGTTTCGAATACGTCGCCAAGCTGATCGAGAAACAGGTGATCGAAGTCGCGCCGCTGGCCTACATGCGCGGTCGTACGCTGAACAACAGCTTCATCATTCTCGACGAGAGCCAGAACACCACCGTCGAGCAGATGAAGATGTTCCTCACGCGCATCGGCTTCGGCTCCACCGCCGTGATCACCGGCGACATCACCCAGGTCGACCTGCCGCGCGGCACCAAGTCCGGCCTGCACCATGTGATCGAAGTGCTCAAAGACGTGCCGGGCATCAGCTTCACCCATTTCCAGCCCAAAGACGTCGTGCGCCACCCGTTGGTGCAGCGGATCGTCGAGGCCTACGAGCGCTTCGAGACCCGTGCCGAAGCTGCGAAGGAAGCCTCGCGCGATGCTTGAGCTGGATCTGCAAATCGCCACCGAGGCCAGCGCGCCGAGTGAAGCCGAGTTCCGCCAGTGGTGCGAACTGGCCGTGCGCCAGCGCAGCGCTGATTCGGAAATGACCATTCGTCTGGTCGACGAGGAAGAAGGCCGCGAGCTCAATCACACCTGGCGCCACAAGGACTACGCGACCAATGTGTTGTCGTTCCCGGCGGAAGTGCCTGACGAGTTTCTCGATATTCCGCTGCTCGGCGATCTGGTGATCTGCGTGGCCGTGGTCGAACGCGAAGCCGCCGAGCAGGGCAAGGAACTAAAGGCCCACTGGGCACATCTGGTCATTCACGGCTGCTTGCATCTGCTCGGTTACGACCATATAGATGACGACGAAGCCGAAGAAATGGAAGCACTGGAACGCGAGTTGCTTGCTGAACTGGGCTATCCCGATCCGTACGCGGATGACGAAACCGAACACTCCCCCATCGTTACAACAAAGGATTCAGAGTAATCGCTATGAGCGAAGATCGATCGAGCAACGGGCAGAAGTCATGGCTGGGTAAACTGACCCAGGCTTTTGCCCACGAGCCGAAGAACCGTCAGGAGCTCCTCGAGCTGCTGCGTGATGCACATCAGAACAAACTGCTGGACAGCGAAGCGCTGGCCATCGTCGAAGGCGCCATCCAGGTGGCTGACCTGCAAGTGCGCGACATCATGGTGCCGCGCTCGCAGATGGTCAGCATCAAGGCGACCCAGACACCCCGCGAATTCCTCCCTGCCGTGGTCGACTCGGCCCACTCGCGCTATCCGGTCATCGGCGAAAGCCATGACGACGTGATGGGCGTGCTGCTGGCCAAGGATCTGCTGCCGCTGATCCTCAAGGAGAACGGCGACAGCTTCAACATCAAGGACCTGCTGCGCCCGGCCACCTTCGTGCCGGAGTCCAAGCGTCTGAACGTGTTGCTGCGTGAATTCCGTGCCAACCACAACCACATGGCCATCGTCATCGACGAATACGGCGGCGTGGCCGGTCTGGTGACCATCGAAGACGTGCTCGAGCAGATCGTCGGCGACATCGAGGACGAGCACGACGTCGAAGAAGACAGCTACATCAAGCCGCTGCCCAGCGGCGATTTCCTGATCAAGGCGCTGACGCCAATCGAGAACTTCAATGAGTTCTTCGACAGCGAGTTCTCCGACGACGAGTTCGACACCGTCGGCGGCCTGGTGATGAGCGCGTTCGGGCACTTGCCAAAACGCAACGAAACCACTGAAATCGGCGCTTATCGTTTCCGCATCCTGAACGCCGACAGCCGTCGGATTCATTTGCTGCGACTGACGCCTATCGCTCGTTAATTCTAAGGACTGAAATGCGCTGGACAACCCGCCCCGGCTGGCCCGGTAACCTGCTGGCCGTGGCGGCCGGTGCAATCACCACATTCGCTCTCGCACCGTTCGACATCTGGCCGCTGGCATTGCTGGCGGTCGGTTTGTTCTACGCCGGCTTGCGTGAGCTGAGCCCGCGCCAGGCGCTCGGCCGTGGCTGGTGCTTCGGCTTCGGTCTGTTCGGTGCCGGCACCAGTTGGATCTATTACAGCATTCATCATTTCGGTGGTGCTTCGGTGTTGCTCGCCGGGTTCCTGATGCTGCTGTTCACCGCGGCGATTGCCTGGTTCTTCGCCCTGCCCGCGTGGCTGTGGGCGCGCTGGTTGCGGCGTAACGAAGCACCGCTGGCAGATGCCTTGGCCTTTGCTGCGCTGTGGGTCGGCCAGGAAGCGTTTCGCGGCTGGTTCCTTACCGGTTTCCCGTGGCTTTATTCCGGTTACAGCCAGCTCGACGGCCCGCTGGCCGGGCTCGCGCCGGTGGGCGGGATGTGGCTGGTCTCGTTTGTTCTGGCACTGACCGCAGCGCTGATCTACAACGCGCCGCGCTTGTTGCAGGCGCGCCGCAAGGGTTTTATCGCGGCCGGCGTGGTACTTCTGGCGGGGCCTTGGGTAGCAGGCATCGCCCTCAAAGGCCACGCGTGGACCAGCCCGTCCGGCGCACCGCTGACCGTGGCCGCAATTCAGGGCAACGTCGCGCAGAGCATGAAATGGGACCCGGCCGAGCTCAACGCGCAACTGGCGCTGTACCGTGATCTCAGTTTCCGCTCCAAACCGGTCGATCTGCTGATCTGGCCGGAAACCGCCGTGCCGGTGTTGAAGGAGTCCGCCGAGGGCTACCTGACGATGATGGGCAACTTCGCCGCCGAGCGTAAATCAGCGTTGATCACCGGTGTGCCGATCCGCCAGACCGTGCATCACGAACGGCGCTTCTTCAACGGCATCACCGTGGTCGGCGAAGGCGACGGCACTTACCTGAAGCAGAAACTGGTGCCGTTCGGCGAATACGTGCCGTTGCAGGATGTGTTGCGCGGTTTGATCGCGTTCTTCGACCTGCCGATGTCGGACTTCGCGCGCGGCCCGTCGGATCAAGCGCTCTTGCAAGCCAAGGGTTACCAGATCGCACCGTTTATCTGCTACGAAGTGGTCTATCCGGAATTCGCCGCCGGCCTGTCGGCACGCAGTGATCTGCTGCTGACGATCAGCAACGACACCTGGTTCGGCAAGTCCATCGGCCCGCTGCAGCATTTGCAGATGGCGCAGATGCGCGCGCTGGAAGCCGGACGCTGGATGATCCGCGCGACCAACAACGGCGTTACCGGCCTGATCAATCCGTTCGGGCAGATCACCGAGCAGATTCCGCAGTTCGAACAAGGCGTGTTGTATGGCGAAGTGGTACCGATGCACGACCTGACGCCGTACCTGCAATGGCGTTCGTGGCCGCTGATCGTGTTGTGCCTGCTGCTGTTTGGCTGGGCGTTGATGGCCAGCCGCATGTCGAAGACCCTCTGAGAAATGTGGCGAGGGGATTTATCCCCGCTGGAGTGCGCAGCAGTCCCCTCTTCTGAAGGCAAGAGAGGGGCCGCTACGCGCCCCATCGGGGATAAATCCCCTCGCCACAATGATCTTCAGCGGTAAAACAACGAATACCCCACCTGCCCCACCGCTTCATTGAGCAACTGCCCGCTCTGCCAGATCGACTTGAACTCCGGCAGCCAGCCGCCAAATGGCCGTGCGTTATCGGTACCGAGGAAACCCACCGGTGCCGGCACCACCTCAAAACCCGCCTGCTCAAAGCTCCACACCGCACGCGGCATGTGCCACGCCTGCGTCACCACGACAACCCGCTTGAGCCCCTGGGGCAAGAGAATATCTGCCGTCATCTTCGCGTTCTCCCATGTGGTGCGGCTCTCGCCTTCCTGCCAGCGCACGCTCACGTCGAAGTCATCACGCAACGAATCCGCCATCAACTTCGCCTCGGTCGGGGGCGTGCCGTAATGCAGGCCGCCGCTGGTCAGAATCGGCAGGCCCGAGGCCTTGGCCAGGCGTGCGGCGTAACGCTGACGCTCAAGGCCGACGCCGGTCGGCTGGTCTTCGCCCCAGGCCAGATCACCGCGCTCACGCCCCGAGCCCAGCACCACAATCGCATCGGCACGTTGCGCCAGGGTCGTCCATTCTGACCGCGCCAGCGGCGGCTCACGCTCCAGCGCCTTGGCGCTCCACTGCACGACCACCGGCAGGCTCATCAGCCACAGGCCGCCAAAACCGAGGGCAAAACACACACCCGCCAGACGCGGCCGCGAGCGGCGCAGCCACCAGGCGGCCAGCAACAGCAGCAAAAGAATGCCGGGCGGCAGTAAAAGTTGTTTGATGAAATAGCGAAGGGGCATCGGGCATCTCCAAAGATGCCCGAAGCCTAAGAGTGTTGATTACGCGTTACAACCAGTAGGCCGGATCCGGTTGCAAAAGATCCGTTTCATGACCTGCCATGCGCTTACTTGGCCTGCACAGAACGCACCTTGCCGGTGTCTCTGCGCGGCGCCTTGTCCTTGAGCCGGATGACCTTGGCCGAATGTGCTGCATCGAGCTGCTTCACTGCTTGAGACAGGCATCCCTGCGTTTCACGTTCACTGCGATCCAGATAGGCCTTGACCAGTTTGAACTCGGCGGGACTCAAGCCACGCAATTCCAGTTCCAGGGGGCGCTCGTCGCGCAGCCGGTCAGCGGTTTTCACGGCGTCCAGCGCCATGCCCAGACGATCGATCAACCTTTCATACAACTCGGGTTTCGTTACGTTCTTTTTCCGTTGCTCCACCATCCCTCACCTCATTGAAGATAAGACTCACTCCCCAATTAGAGCTTAGCTTCGCTGCACGAACCGGCTACACGCCGCGACCAACGGCCCTCGTCGCCCAAAAGCTCGGGCAAACAGCTGTAATCAGGGTTTCCCTCGGCCAAGCGCGGTCATGTATGCTACGGCGCTTCCTGTCATTCCACTTCCAGCGCACCCGGGCCATCCCGGATGCCGCCGTCGAAGAGGATTAGGCCACCCCTATCCAGTACAAAAGTAGCCATGCACGAACAATATCAGCCACGTGAGATCGAAGCCGCCGCCCAGTCGTTCTGGGATGAGCAAAAGTCCTTTGAAGTCAGTGAACAGCCAGGCAAGGAAACCTACTACTGCCTGTCGATGTTCCCTTACCCCAGCGGCAAGCTGCACATGGGCCACGTGCGCAACTACACCATTGGCGACGTGATTTCGCGCTACCAGCGCATGCAGGGCAAGAATGTTCTGCAGCCCATGGGTTGGGATGCGTTCGGCATGCCGGCGGAAAACGCCGCAATGAAAAACAACGTAGCGCCCGCCAAGTGGACCTACGAGAACATCGCCTACATGAAGTCGCAGTTGCGCAGCCTCGGCCTCGCGGTGGACTGGTCCCGTGAAGTGACCACCTGCAAGCCGGACTACTACCGCTGGGAACAATGGCTGTTCACCCGCCTGTTCGAAAAAGGCGTGATCTACCGTAAAAACGGCACCGTGAACTGGGACCCGGTCGACCAGACCGTACTGGCCAACGAGCAAGTCATCGACGGCCGTGGGTGGCGCTCCGGCGCGCTGATCGAAAAGCGCGAAATCCCGATGTACTACTTCAAGATCACCGCTTACGCCGACGAGCTGCTGGAAAGCCTCGACGAACTGACTGGTTGGCCGGAACAGGTCAAGACCATGCAGCGCAACTGGATCGGCAAGTCCCGTGGCATGGAAGTGCAGTTCCCGTACAACGTCGATTCGATCGGCGAAGCCGGCACCCTGAAAGTCTTCACCACCCGTCCGGACACCCTGATGGGCGCGACCTACGTCGCCGTCGCTGCCGAGCACCCGCTGGCCACCCTGGCCGCGCAGAACAATCCCGAGCTGCAAGCGTTCATCGCTGAATGCAAGGGCGGCAGCGTCGCTGAAGCCGATGTCGCCACCCAGGAAAAGAAAGGCCTGCCGACCGGCCTGTTCGTCGAGCACCCGCTGACCGGCGAAAAGCTGCCGGTGTGGGTCGCCAACTACGTGCTGATGCACTACGGCGACGGCGCAGTCATGGCGGTGCCGGCGCACGACGAGCGCGATTTCGAATTCGCGCACAAGTACAACCTGCCGGTGAAATCGGTGGTGCGCACCAGCTCCGGTGATACCAACCCGGCGCCATGGCAGGACGCCTATGGCGAGCACGGCACGCTGATCAACTCCGGTGAGTTCGACGGCCTCGACTTCGCCGGCGCGTTCGACGCCATGGAAGTGGCGCTGATAAAGAAAGAGCTGGGCGCCTCGCGCACCCAGTTCCGCCTGCGCGACTGGGGCATCAGCCGCCAGCGCTACTGGGGCTGCCCGATCCCGATCATCCATTGCGCCACGTGCGGCGACGTGCCGGTGCCGGAAGATCAACTGCCGGTCGTATTGCCGGAAGACGTGGTGCCGGACGGCGCCGGTTCGCCGCTGGCGCGCATGCCCGAGTTCTACGAATGCAGCTGCCCGAAATGCGGCGCGCCGGCCAAGCGTGAAACCGACACCATGGACACCTTCGTCGAGTCGTCGTGGTACTACGCCCGTTACGCCTCGCCGCACTTTGAAGGTGGCCTGGTGGAAAAATCCGCGGCCGATCACTGGCTGCCGGTGGATCAGTACATCGGTGGTATCGAACACGCCATTCTGCACCTGCTCTACGCGCGCTTCTTCCACAAGTTGATGCGCGACGAAGGTCTGGTCAGCTCCAACGAGCCGTTCAAGAACCTGCTGACCCAGGGCATGGTGATCGCCGAGACCTACTATCGTCGCGAAGCCAACGGTGCTTACACCTGGTTCAACCCGGCAGACGTAGAACTTGAGCGTGACAGCAAAGCCAAGGTGATCAGCGCCAAGCTGAAGTCCGACGGCCTGCCGGTGGAAATCGGCGGTACCGAGAAGATGGCCAAGTCGAAGAACAACGGCGTCGACCCGCAGTCGATGATCGACCAGTTCGGTGCCGACACCTGCCGCCTGTTCATGATGTTCGCCTCGCCGCCTGACATGAGCGCGGAATGGTCCGATTCCGGCGTTGAAGGTTCGCACCGTTTCCTCAAGCGCGTCTGGCGTCTGGCGCAAGCCCACGTGACCCAGGGCCTGCCGGGCAAACTGGATATCGCCGCTCTGAACGACGAGCAGAAAACCGTGCGTCGTGCGATTCACCTGGCGATCAAGCAGGCCAGCCATGACGTCGGCCAGAACCACAAATTCAACACGGCCATCGCTCAGGTGATGACGCTGATGAACGTGCTGGAAAAAGCCGCCCAAGGCACCGAACAGGACCGTGCGCTGCTGCACGAAGGTCTGGAAGCGGTGACCCTGCTGCTGGCACCGATCACCCCGCACATCAGCCACGAACTGTGGAAGCAGTTGGGTCACGCCGATGCGGTGATCGATGCAGGCTGGCCGGCCGTGGACGAAAGTGCCTTGGTGCAGGACAACCTGACCCTGGTCATTCAGGTCAACGGCAAGCTGCGCGGGCAGATCGAAATGCCGGCCGGCGCCACCCGCGAAGAGATCGAAGCCGCTGCACGCATCAACGAAAACGTGCTGCGTTTCGTCGACGGCCTGACCATTCGCAAAGTGATCGTGGTGCCGGGCAAACTGGTCAACATCGTCGCCAGCTAAATTGGATCGGCTGCCAGGCTCGCCTGGCAGCCAGTAAAACCTTTCGGGCCGCAGAGTCGGCTCACCTGGTTTCAAGGGGAGCAACACAATGATCAAACGCAATCTGCTGGTGATGGGCCTCGCCGTTCTGCTGAGCGCCTGCGGTTTCCAGTTGCGTGGTACCGGCACCAACGAACTGTCGATCAAGGAAATCGACCTGAGCGCGCGTAACGCTTATGGCGAAACCGTAAGACAGCTGCGTCAGACGCTGGAGTCCAGCGGCGTCAAGGTCTACACAGGCGCGCCGTACAAGCTGTATCTGGCTGACGAACAGGAAAGCCAGCGCATTCTCAGCTATGCCGGTGCCGGGCGCACAGGCGAGTATCAGGTCAACACTGTGCTGAGCTATGACATCCGCGGCGACAAAGACCTGTCCCTGCTCAGCGACAAGCTCGAAGTGCAGAAGGTGTTCATTCACGACGGCAACAACCTCGTCGGCTCCGATCAGGAAGCCAACGACGCCCGTCATGAAATCCGTCGCGAGCTGGTGCAACGCATGATGCTGCGCCTGTCGCAGCTGACCCCGGGCCAGTTGCAGCAACTGCAGCAAACCGCCAACGACCGCGCCAAGGCTGAAGCCGATGCGCTGGAAGCGGCGCAGAAGGCTGAGGCGGAAACTCCGCGTCAGTCGCCGCTCGAAATCCCGCAGCAGTAAGACGGTCGGGGCGCTCAGGCGCCCCGCTCGCCCTTCTTTATGAAGCTCGCACCCGCGCAACTCGGCAAACACCTGCAAGGCGCACTCGCGCCGGTCTACATCATCAGCGGCGATGATCCGTTGCTGTGTCAGGAAGCCGCCGACGCCATCCGCACCGCTGCCCGTCAGCAAGGTTTCGACGAACGCCAAGTGTTCGCCGCCGACGCCAATTTCGATTGGGGTACGTTGTTGCAGGCCGGCGCAAGCATGTCGCTGTTCGCCGAAAAACGCCTGCTGGAACTGCGCCTGCCGTCCGGTAAACCTGGCGACAAAGGCGCCGCTGCGCTGATCGAATACTGCTCACGCCCCGCTGAAGACACTGTCCTGCTGATCAGCTTGCCGAAGCTCGATGGCAGCGCGCAGAAAACCAAGTGGGGCAAGGCACTGGTCGAAGGCCAACAGACCCAGTTCGTGCAGATCTGGCCGGTGGATGCCAATCAGCTGCCGAGCTGGATTCGTCAGCGCCTGTCCCAGGCAGGCTTGTCGGCCAGTCAGGACGCCGTCGAATTGATTGCCGCGCGTGTCGAAGGCAACCTGCTCGCCGCCGCCCAGGAAATCGAAAAGCTCAAACTGATGGCCGAAGGTGGGCAGATCACCGTTGAAACCGTGCAGGCCGCCGTGGCCGACAGTGCCCGGTTTGACGTGTTCGGCCTGACCGACGCGGTACTCAACGGCGAACCGGCCCACGCCTTGCGCATGCTTGAGGGTTTGCGCGGCGAAGGCGTCGAACCGCCGGTGATCCTCTGGGCACTGGCGCGGGAGTTGCGCCTGTTGGCCAACATTTCCCTGCAATACAGCCAGGGCACGCCACTGGACAAGTGTTTCAGCCAGTCGAAACCGCCGGTCTGGGACAAGCGCAAGCCGCTGATGAGCAAGGCTTTGCAACGCTACTCGGCGCAACGCTGGGCGCAATTGCTGCTTGAAGCGCAGCGTATCGACGCGCAGATCAAGGGCCAGGCGGCGGGTTCGCCGTGGATGAGCTTGAGTCGTCTGGCGTTGTTGATGGCAGGCCAGCGCCTGACACTTCCTGCCGAATAACCTGTTTCCCGCATAACGGCCATTCGCGAGCAAGCTCGCTCCCACATTGAAATGCATTCCAAATGTGGGAGCGAGCTTGCTCGCGAAAGCGCCAGAACATTCCTACACAACAGGCACTGGACAGACGCCCAACATCGGCAGATTATTTGCCGCGCCAAACCCACTCAATCCAGAGAACACTCATGAGCAAAAAGCCAGCAAAGCATGGCCCCAACAAGGCCAAATCCATCGTCGCCCAGCCCTTGTTTCGCAGCCGCCAGGAACGACCCGCCAAGGGCAAAGGCAGCTACCGCCGCGAAGCCTTCCGGTCTGACAACCGGGAGGCTTTTTACTTTCTGGCTGCCTGAAGCGCACTACCCCTCGCTCATGTTAAGGTCTGCACCTGATTCGTTTCCCTGGAACTGTGCATGCCCCCAAGTCTTTCCCGTCGTTGGCCCGTGCGCCAATTGATCGCTGCCTCCAGCTTCATCCTGCTTGTCGCCTGCGCGGAAAAACCCACCGCCGCCGATGCACAACCGCTTCAAGCCGCCCCGGTTACCACGGCCCCAGCGATTATTCCGCCGGTTGTGCCGTCCGCCGACCCGCTCGATATTCAACCGACCCAGACCTTTGCCGAATGGCAGGCGGGCTTCCGCAAGGACGCCCTCGCCGCCGGGATTCGCCCCGAGCTGTTCGATCAGGCATTTGCCAACATCAGCTTCGACGCCAGCGTGATCCGTGCCGATCGCAGTCAGCCGGAGTTTTCCCGCCCGGTGTGGGAATACCTCGACGGTGCGCTGTCGCCATTGCGCGTCCGCAAGGGCCAGGCGTTGATCAATCAGTACGCCGACATTCTGCAAAGCATCGAGCAGCGTTATGGCGTTGATCGCCAGGCACTGGTGTCGGTGTGGGGCATGGAAAGCAATTTCGGTCAGTTTCAGGGCAGCAAGTCGGTGATCAACTCGCTGGCCACCCTTGCCTACGAAGGCCGTCGTCCTGGCTTTGCTCACGCGCAATTGATTGCCGCCCTGCAGATTCTGCAACAGGGCGATATCACCCCGGAGAAAATGCTCGGCTCCTGGGCCGGAGCGATGGGCCAGACCCAGTTCATTCCGACCACTTACAACACCCACGCCGTGGACTTTGACGGTGACGGTCGCCGCGACATCTGGGGCAGCCCGGCCGATGCGCTGGCCTCGACCGCGCATTACCTGCAAAGCTCGGGCTGGCAGCGTGGCCAGCCGTGGGGTTTCGAAGTGCAATTGCCGAGCGGCTTCAACTACACCCTGGCCGATGGCGCGATTCGCAAAAGCGTCGCCGAATGGCGGCAACTGGGCGTGAACCTGCCCAATGGCGCGCAGGTGCCAGCCGGTTCCGAACAACTGTCGGCCGCCCTGCTGCTGCCGGCCGGTTATCGCGGCCCGGCGTTCCTGATCCTCGACAACTTCCGGGCGATTCTCAAGTACAACAATTCGTCGTCGTATGCGCTGGCGGTGAGCCTGTTGTCCGAGCGCTTTGAAGGCGCGGGCCTGATCAATGGCGACTGGCCGAAAGATGATCTGCCGCTGAGCCGCACCGAGCGCATCGAACTGCAGACGCTATTAAGCGCGCGTAATTACGACGCCGGCACAGCGGACGGGATTATCGGCGCCAATACGCGCAAGGCCATTCGCAGTGCCCAGCAGGCGCTGGGCTGGCCGGCGGATGGGTATCCTACGCACAAGTTGCTTGAGAGCCTGCGCGCCCAATAAAAGCTTCGCGGGCAAGCCCGCTCCCACAGGGGTTCTGGTTGAAACACAATTGTGTATTCGACTCAAAACCTGTGGGAGCGGGCTTGCCCGCGATGACTGACTGTCAGGCGACCAATTTCTAGACTTTGATCACCACATCCTGCTCCAGCAGCAACTCCTGCTTCCCTGCATCCAGGCGCACCAGCGCGCCCAACGGCAGCGTCAGGTTTGGGTCGCAATGGCCACTGCGCCAGCCCGACAGCACCGGAATCCGCAACGGCTCAAAGGTTTGCTTGAGCAGCCGATTCAGCGCGTCGACCTCCACCCCGGCGATATCACCGACCAGCACACCGCGCAGTCGGGCCAGCTTGCCGGCCAGACGCATCTGGGTCAGCAGGCGATCAATGCGATACAGCGGCTCGTTGATGTCCTCGATGAACAGAACTGCGCCTTCGACATCAATCTCGTAGGGCGTGCCGAGGGTTGCAGCAATCATTGCCAGGTTGCCGCCGAGCAAACGCCCGTGAGCGATGCCCGGTTCGACGGTGGATAACGGATAAGCCGCCGGATGGCTCAGTACACTCCCTGACTTCATTTGCCCGCGCAGCATAGCGAAGAATGATGTAACGGTCGGCGGCTCCTTGTCGCCGAGCAGGTCGGCATTGAGCAGCGGGCCGTGAAAGGTCACAAACCCGGCGTAGCGACTGATGGCCAGGTGCAGCGCGGTGATGTCGCTATAGCCGACAAACGGCTTGGCATGCCGGCTGAGCAGGTCGTAATCGATTCGGTCCAGCAGACGCGGCGTGCCGTAGCCGCCGCGCAGGCAAATGATCGCGTCGACTTCAGGATCAGCGAATGCCGCGTGCAGATCGCGCAGGCGTACGTCGTCACTGCCGGCCAGATAGCCGTCCTTCTCATAGACACCCGGAAACACCTTCAGCCCATAGCCGCGCGCGCGCATCCATTGCAGCGCTTTTTCAGTATCGAGGGCGCCGGGGCCGGCAGGCGCGATGACGCCAATCGTCCCTTCGGAGGGCAGCGCCGGTACGGCTCGGTGGGCAATCAGGGTGTGGCTCGGTCGAACGGTCATCCTTGGGCTCCAGCGGTAAAGTCATGCACACACAGTAGTCAGCTGAAGAGACAAACAAAAGCCCCTTGTCTCAGGCAAAAAAATGCCCGCCGAGGAACCGTCCTCGGCGGGCATTTTTACATCAGCAGTGAATCAGGAACCCAGCAGCTCGGCCTTGACCAGCTTCGCTTGCTCGTCGGCATGGTACGAGGAACGTACCAGCGGGCCCGAAGCGACGTTCTTGAAGCCCATCTTGTAACCTTCTTCGGCGAACCAGGCGAAGGTGTCCGGGTGCACGAAACGCTGCACCGGCAAGTGGCTGCGCGACGGTTGCAGGTATTGACCGAGGGTCAGCATGTCGATGTCGTGTTCGCGCATGCGCTTCATGACTTCGATGACTTCCTCGTCGGTCTCGCCCAGACCCAGCATCAGGCCGGACTTGGTCGGGATATGCGGCATCATCTGCTTGAAGCGTTGCAGCAGGGTCAGCGACCACTGGTAATCCGAGCCCGGACGCGCAGCCTTGTACAGGCGCGGCACGGTTTCCAGGTTGTGGTTGAACACATCCGGCGGCTCGGCGGCGGTGATTTCCAGAGCGATATCCATGCGCCCACGATAATCCGGGACCAGGGTCTCGAGCTGCACGTTCGGCGACAGTTTGCGGATTTCGCGGATGCAGTCGGCAAAGTGCTGGGCACCGCCGTCACGCAGGTCGTCACGGTCAACCGAGGTGATCACCACGTATTTGAGCTTGAGGTCGGCGATGGCGATGGCCAGGCTTTCCGGCTCGTTGACGTCCAGTGGCTTCGGACGACCGTGGCCAACGTCGCAGAACGGGCAGCGACGGGTGCAGATGTCGCCCATGATCATAAAGGTTGCGGTGCCGCCGGAGAAGCATTCGCCGAGGTTCGGGCAGGACGCTTCTTCGCAGACACTGTGCAGCTTGTGCTTGCGCAGCAGGCTCTTGATGCGGTCGACTTCCGGCGAAACCGGGATGCGCACGCGGATCCAGTCGGGTTTCTTCGGCAGTTCGGTGGTCGGAATGATCTTGACCGGGATGCGTGCAACCTTCTCGGCGCCGCGCAGCTTGACGCCGGCTTCAACCTTGGGACGCGGGGCCGGGCGCTCGGTCACGTCGAGCGTCGGGATCATGGTTTGCACTGCATCAGTAGTCATATCAGTCGATTCCGCCCGTGAGGGTCGTCTGCTCAGCATAGTCGAGGTGTTTGACGAGCTGCGCGCGCAGCCGGGCACTTACCTCGGCAAATTCAATCGATCCTGCGTGATCGCTCAGCTGGGTCATGGCCAGCCCGGCGTAGCCGCAGGGATTAATCCGTCGAAACGGTTCCAGGTTCATATCCACGTTCAGGGCCAGGCCATGAAAGGAACAACCGTGGCGAATGCGCAAACCCAGAGAAGCGATTTTCGCTCCATCGACGTATACGCCGGGAGCATCTGGCTTGGCGGCGGCGGTGACGCCGTAGCTGGCCAGCAGTTCGATCAGGCAGGCTTCCATGCGGCTGACCAGATCACGCACGCCGAAACCCAGCTTGCGCACATCCAGTAACAGATAGGCCACCAGTTGCCCGGGGCCATGATAAGTCACTTGGCCGCCACGATCGACCTGCACCACTGGAATATCTCCCGGCAGCAACAGGTGTTCAGCCTTGCCGGCCTGGCCCTGGGTGAACACCGGCGGGTGTTCGACGAGCCAGATTTCGTCGGCGGCAGCATTGCCGCGTTCGTTGGTAAAGCGCTGCATGGCATGCCAGACCGGCTCGTAAGCCATCTGGCCCAGCTCGCGAAAGCCCAGCGTGCCGTGCATCACAACACCATGTGCACGATGCCGGAAGCCCGCAGTTCGCTGTTGATGTTGTACAGCTGATCCTGGTCGGTGGCGACGATGTGCAATTGGATAGTGGTGTATTTGCCGTTGCTGCTTTGACGCTCGTCGATGCGCTCATCATTGATGGTCGCGTGTTTCAGGACGATCGCGATGATCTTGTCCTTGTTGCCAACACCCGTATCACTGATCACCTTGATCGGATAATCGGTCTGGGGAAATTCGATCTTTGGCGCCTTTACTTCGGTATCGGTCATGGCGTAACGGCCTCTAGAGTGCAAGCCGTGGTAACGCACATGGCCCCGCACCGGATCGGGGCGGGGCCATGCAGGTCAACACAAAATCAGTTGAACAAGCCGTAGAAGAATAGACGGATGCTATCCCACATGCGGCGGAAGATACCACCCTCCTCGACGCCATCCAGAGCGATCAGGTCAGCGCTGTGCACTACCTTGTCTTCCAGTTTGACTTCGACTTTACCGATCACGTCGCCCTTGGCGATTGGCGCAACCAGTTGCGGGTTCATGGTCATGCTGGCAGCGAGCTTCTTCAGCTGGCCTTTTGGCAGAGTCATGGTCAGGTCTTGCGCCAGGCCGGCCTTGACTTGGCTGGTGGTGCCTTTCCATACCGGCGCCTGCGCCAGTTCGGTGCCCTTCTGATAGAAGGTCTGGGTTTCGAAGAAGCGGAAACCGTAGGTCAGCAGCTTCTGGGTTTCAGCCGCGCGGGCCACTTCGCTGTTGGTGCCGAACACCACGGCGATCAGGCGCTGGCCGTCACGTACCGCCGAGGACACCATGCAGTAGCCGGCTTCGTCGGTGTGGCCGGTTTTCAGACCGTCAACGGTCTTGTCGCGCCACAGCAGCAGGTTGCGGTTAGGCTGCTTGATGCCGTTCCAGAAGAACTCTTTCTGCGAGTAGATCGCATAGTGAGCCGGGTCTTCGTGAATGATCGCACGGGCCAGAATCGCCATGTCGTGCGCCGACGAGTAGTGTTCAGGGTTTGGCAGACCGGTCGGGTTCATGAAGTGGGTATTGGTCATGCCCAGTTCGGTGACGGTCTTGTTCATCAGATCGGCGAACGCGTCTTCGCTGCCGGCGATGTGCTCGGCCAAGGCGACGCTGGCGTCGTTACCCGACTGGATGATGATGCCGTGCAGCAGGTCGCTGACAGTCACCTGCGAACCGACCTTGATGAACATCCGCGAACCGCCGGTGCGCCAGGCGTTTTCGCTGACGGTCACCGGATCGTTTTCACCGATCTGACCGCGACGGATTTCCAGGGTCGCGATGTACGCGGTCATCAGCTTGGTCAGGCTGGCCGGTGGCAGACGCTGGTCGCCGTTGTTTTCGACCAGCACGTTACCGCTGCTGGCGTCCATCAGAACATAGGCCTTGGCGGCCAGTTGTGGTGGCGACGGCATCATCTCGGCCGCGAAGGCGGCTGGCGAGAGGAGCAGCGGGACTAGCAGACACAGGCGTTTGGCAAAGGTGGTGATGTTCATCCGTCTCTCGAAATCGCTAATGGAAACTTGCCCGAAGGCAAAACTTATTCAGACAGCCTTCTAACGGGCCATCGCGTGTTCAGTTGCTCACTCCAGTCACCCTTGCCGGGCTTTTGTTCTTCGACGAGCCAACAACCTGGTTCACCCCCCGAATACCGCAAGTGAACCGTCAATCAAGGTCTACGTGTTACTCGGTGACCACGCTGGGCGAACCCAGATTGGCCAGCCGCACACTGTTCTGCACCTGGGCGATCTCACCCGGCGAGCCGATCGGCCCCAGGCGTACCCGGTGCAGGGTCTGCTGATTGCGCACGATCGAGCTGATGAACACCGGCGCGCTCACCATCCCGCTGAGCTTCGACCTCAGCAGTTCGGCAGCGTCCGGGTTGGCGAACGCGCCCACCTGCAGATACTGGCCAGACGCTGGTGCAGAAGCGTTTTTTTTT
>NZ_JBAWKM010000010.1:91715-131980 GCF_037095675.1 Pseudomonas sp. CCNWLW23
GTTGCTGCGGCGGCGGTGTCCATTGCTCGACGGTGCCGGCCGAAGCCGTAATCACTGGCGCGCTATTCTGCGCCACTTGCGGCTCGTTGAGCATCAGCGGCGCCGGACGGCCCTTGGCCGCCCACCACTGCTGCGGATCGATGCCTTCGACCTTGACCCGCGCGGTGCCGGTTTCGGCATAGCCGAGCTTCTTCGCCGCTGCGTAGGATAAGTCGATGATGCGATCGGAGTAGAACGGCCCACGGTCGTTGACGCGCAGGATCACCGTCTTGTTGTTGTCCAGGTTGGTCACCCGGACGTAACTTGGCAGCGGCAAGGTCTTGTGCGCGGCACTCATGCCGTACAGGTCATACACTTCGCCGTTGGCGGTGTTCTGGCCATGGAACTTGGTGCCGTACCAGGACGCTGTGCCCGAAGCCACGTAGGTCTTGGATTCCTGCAACGGAAAATAGGTCTTGCCCAGCACGGTGTACGGATTGGCCTTGTACGGGCCGGTGTGCAGGGTCGGTGTCGCATCCGGGATGCGCGAAACATCGACATCCCACCACGGCGCGCCGTCTTTGTGCGCGCGGTTGATGTCCAGGCCCGGTTGGGCGCGGACAGCGGTGGACGGGGTTTTCTGCGTCGGTGTACGGCTGGTCGTGCAACTGGCGACCAGGACTGCCAACGCAGCGAAAGCCACCAGCTTCAGGGGTTTATTGTTAGGCAATGCCTGCATTACTTGACGCCCCGTGCTTGTACCAGCTGTTCAGACAGTTGATGTACGGCCATGGCGTACATCACGCTGCGGTTATAACGCGTGATCGCGTAGAAATTCTGCAGGCCCATCCAGTATTCAGGGCCGTTGTCGCCTTCGAGGCGAAATGCGGTAACCGGCATATCATCGCGCAGCGCATCATGACTTGACCAGCCCAGCGCCCGCAACTCTGCGACCGTCTTCACCGGTTCGATACCGGTGGTCAGGCCTTCATCGGCCTGCTCGCCGCGCACATCGGCGCGGCTGACCACCGGCTCGCCGGCGACCCAGCCGTGACGCTTGAAGTAGCTGGCGACGCTGCCAATCGCATCGTCCGGGTTGTTCCAGATATTGATGTGGCCATCACCGTCGAAGTCCACCGCGTAGGCGCGAAAGCTGCTCGGCATGAACTGCGGCAGGCCCATGGCCCCGGCATACGAGCCTTTGAGGGTCAGCGGGTCGACCTGCTCTTCACGGGCCAGCAGGAGGAACTCACGCAGTTCCTTGCGGAAAAATTCGGCACGGGGAGGATAGTCGAAGCCGAGGGTCGACAATGCATCGATCACGCGGAAATTACCGGTATTACGTCCGAAAAAGGTCTCGACGCCGATGATCGACACGATCACTTGTGCCGGCACGCCGTATTCCTGCTCGGCACGAGCCAGGGTCGCCTCGTGCTGACGCCAGAAGTCGACACCCCGGGCGATGCGCGCGTCAGTGATGAACATCGGGCGATATTCATTCCACTGCTTGACCCGTTCGGCGGGTCTGGAGATGGCGTCGAGAATCGACTGCTTGCGTTGCGCCTCGCGGAACACACCCATCAGTTGTTCACCGGCGAAACCGTAGTCGCGGGTCATTTCGCCGACGAATTCGGCCACCTGCGGCGAGCCTTCATATTCGCCGGCCAGCGCTTCCTGCACGCTCCCCAGCAGGCCCATCAGGCCAACCAGCGGCGCGCATCGAGTCGCCCAGCCACGCATTACTTGCATTGCACTCTTCACCTTATTCAAACCTGTGCGATCCACTTGCGATGGGTATGGATCGACATCAAAACCCCAAACGCTGACAGCAGCGTCACCAGCGAAGTTCCTCCGTAGCTAATGAACGGCAACGGCACCCCCACGACCGGCAACAGGCCACTGACCATACCGATGTTGACGAAAACGTAAACAAAAAAAGTCATGGTCAACGCGCCGGCGAGCAATTTGCCGAACAGCGTTTGCGCCTGGGCGGTGATCACCAGCCCGCGACCGATCAACAACAGATAGATCAGCAGCAGCGCGCAAATCCCCACCAGACCGAACTCTTCGCCAAGCACGGCGATGATGAAGTCGGTGTGGCTTTCCGGGAGAAAGTCCAGGTGTGACTGGGTGCCGAGCAGCCAGCCTTTGCCGAATACGCCACCGGAACCGATCGCGGCTTTGGACTGGATGATGTTCCAGCCGGTACCGAGCGGATCGCTTTCCGGGTCGAGGAAAGTCAGGACCCGCTGCTTCTGATAGTCGTGCATGACGAAGAACCACATCGCCACCGACACCGGCACCGCCGCCGCCAGCACGCTGAGAATCCAGCGCCAGCGCAGGCCGCCCATGAACAGGACGAAGGCGCCACCGGCGAGAATCAGCAGCGAGGTACCGAGATCGGGCTGGCGCACGATCAGAATGAACGGCACGCCAATCAGCATCAGGCTGATGCCGACGTGCTTGAGCTGCGGCGGCAGCGTGCGTTTGGACAGGTACCAGGCGATGGTTGCCGGCATCAGGATCTTCATGAATTCCGAGGGCTGGAAGCGGATCACCCCGGGGATGTTGATCCAGCGCGTGGCGCCCATGGCGTTGTGGCCCATGATGTCGACGACGATCAGCAATATCACACCAATCACGTAACCGAGCGGCACCCAGCGGGCCATGAAACGCGGCTCGAACTGGGCGATGACAATCATCGCCACCAGGCCGATGCCGAAGGATGTGGCCTGCTTGCCGAGCAGATCCCAGCTCTTGCCGCTGGCCGAATACAGCACGAACAGGCTGCCGGCGGCGAGGATCAGCAACAGGATCAACAGCGGACCATCGATATGCAGTCTTTGCAGCAACGTCGCGCGGCGACGCATCACATCCTCGCTGGAGAGCATGCGATCGAAATTATTCATCACGGGCCGGGGCCTCCGCAGTGATAGGGCTGGCGTACTCAGCTTTCAGGTGGCCATCCTGGTCGAGCAGCCAGGCGTCCATGACCTGGCGCACCACTGGCGCGGCAACGCCGGAACCGGACTCACCGTTCTCGACCATCACCGACACGACGATTTTCGGATCATCGGCCGGGGCGAAGCCGACGAACAGGGCGTGGTCGCGGTGGCGTTCCTGGACCTTGGAGCGGTCGTATTTCTCGCCCTGCTTGATCGCCACCACCTGCGCGGTACCGGACTTGCCGGCGATGCGGTATTGCGCGCCGATCGCCGCTTTGCGCGCGGTACCCCGGGCACCGTGCATCACTTGCTGCATGCCGTGGTTGACCTTGTTCCAGTCGGACGGGTCGCGCAGGATGATGTTCGGCATCGGGTTTTCATCCACCGGCTTCACCCCGTCGAGGGACTTGGCCAGGTGCGGACGATTCCAGATGCCTTTGTTGGCCACCAGCGCCGTGGCCTGGGCCAGTTGCAGCGGCGTCGACTGCATATAGCCCTGGCCGATCCCGAGAATCAGGGTTTCGCCGGGGAACCACGCCTGTTTGCGCGTTGCGCGTTTCCATTCGCGCGACGGCATCAGGCCCGGGGACTCTTCGAACATGTCCAGCGAGACCTTCTGGCCGATGCCGAACTTGTTCATATAGGTCGACAGCCGATCGATGCCGAGCTTGTGCGCCAGGTCATAGAAGTAGGTGTCGTTGGACCGCATGATCGCCGTGTCGAGGTCGACGAAGCCGTCACCGGTACGGTTCCAGTTGCGATACTTGTGGTCGTAGTTGGGCAGCATGTAATAGCCCGGGTCGAACACCCGGCTCGAAGCCGTGACCACGCCAGCGTCAAGACCGGCAATCGCTACCGCCGGTTTGATCGTCGAGCCCGGCGGGTACAGACCACGCAGCACGCGGTTGAACAGCGGCCGGTCGATGGAATCACGCAACTCGGCGTAGGCCTTGAAGCTGATGCCGGTGACGAACAGGTTCGGGTCGAAACTCGGCTGACTGACCATCGCCAACACTTCGCCGGTTTTTGGATCGAGCGCCACCACCGCGCCACGTCGCCCGCCCAGCGCGGCCTCGGCGGCTTCCTGCAACTTGATGTCGAGGCTCAGGACGATGTCCTTGCCGGGAATCGGATCGGTGCGTTTGAGCACGCGCAACACGCGGCCACGGGCGTTGGTCTCGACTTCCTCGTAACCGACCTGACCGTGCAATTCCGGCTCGTAGAACCGCTCGATGCCGGTCTTGCCGATGTGGTGGGTGCCGCTGTAGTTGACCGGATCCAGCGACTTCAGCTCTTTCTCGTTGATCCGCCCCATGTAGCCCACCGAGTGCGCAAAATGCGCGCCCTGCGGGTAATGCCGGACCAGTTGCGCGACCACTTCCACCCCGGGCAGGCGGAACTGGTTCACCGCAATGCGGGCGATCTGCTCTTCGGTCAGCTCGAACAGTATTGGCACCGGCTCGAACGGCCGGCGCCCCTGACGCATGCGTTTCTCGAAGATCACCCGGTCCTCGGGCGTCAGCTCCAGGACCTCGACGATGACATCGAGCACCTGCTGCCAGTCGCCGGAGCGCTCGCGGGTCATGCTCAGGCTGAAGCTCGGCCGGTTGTCGGCCACGACTACGCCGTTGCGGTCGAAAATCAGCCCGCGCGTCGGCGGAATCGGCTGCACGTGGACGCGGTTGTTTTCCGAGAGGGTCGAGTGGTACTCGTACTGGATCACCTGCAGGTAATACAGACGCGCGATCAACACACAGATCAGCGCCACGATCACGATCGCACCGAACACGACACGGCTGCGCACCAGACGGGCGTCCTTTTCGTGGTCCTTGATGCGGATCGGCTGAGACATGAGGGCAGGCTTACTTGTGGTAAGGGTGGCCGGACAACACGGTCCAGGCACGGTACAACTGTTCGCCGATCAGGATCCGCACCAGTGGGTGCGGCAAGGTCAGCGGCGACAATGACCAGCGCTGGTCAGCGCGGGCACAGACTTCCGGTGCCAGCCCTTCCGGGCCGCCGACCATGAAGTTGACCGTGCGCGAATCCAGGCGCCAGCGATCGAGTTCGACCGCCAGTTGCTCGGTGCTCCACGGCTTGCCGTGAACCTCCAGCGTGACGATCCGCTCGTTGTGCCCGACCTTGGCCAGCATGGCTTCGCCTTCCTGGCGGATGAAACGGGCCACGTCGGCATTCTTGCCACGGGTGTTGAGCGGAATTTCCACCAGTTCCAGCGCCAGCTCGGACGGAAGACGCTTGGCATATTCATGCCAGCCTTCTTCCACCCACTTGGGCATGCGTGAACCGACGGCGATCAGGCGCAGTCGCACAGCGATCCCTTAGAACTGGTCTTTGTTGAGCTTGGTGAAATGCTCGTGGGTGTTCTCCGGGCTGTGGTGCTTGGCATCGGCCGCACGGCTTTGCTCGGCACCGGCCCACAGGCGCTCCAGGTCGTAGAACTGACGCGCCGAGGCAGTCATCATGTGCACGATCACCAGATCGAGGTCGAGCAGAACCCAGTCGCTGTCGCCCTTGCCTTCTTCGCCCAGCGGCTTGGCGCCCTGCTTTTTCACTTCCTCACGGACCTTGTCGAGCATCGCGTTGATCTGGCGATTGGAGGTACCGGTGGCGATGATCATGTAGTCAGTGATGCTCTGCTTGTCGCGCACATCGATGATCTGGATGTCCTGGGCCTTGACGTCTTCCAGCGCAGCGACGGCAATCTTGACCAGTTCGTCGCCCTTGAGCGGCTCGTTGGTGTTGACGGCTTCCGGCAGTGGTGCGCTCTTGAACGTGCCTTTGCGCTTTACTTTCGGTAGATCTTTATCAGTCATATGTAACTCGTTTTGCTCATGTATTCGGCGGCTTGGGGATACGGTGATCCGTATCGGTGAAGCGCGCCTTGTTCAGTTCGACGCACGGTACAGACCGTGCGCATCGATGTAGGCCAGGACCGCGTCGGGCACCAGGAAACGTACCGACTTACCGCTGGCCAGCAGTTGACGGATCTGGGTGGCGGAAACCGCGAGCGGTGTCTGCCAGACGAATGCAATCTGTCCGCTCGGCCCTTTCAGGGCCAGCGGGTCGCTCACCGAACGCGCTGCCAGCAGGTTGCGCAAGGCATCCGGCGGTTCGCTGTCGGCGTCCGGGCGCTGTAGCACCAGGATGTGGCAATGCTGGAGCAACTCTTCCCAGCGGTGCCAAGTGGGCAGGCCGCAAAATGCGTCCCAGCCCAAAAGCAGAAAAACCTGGGTCTCGGCGGGCATCTCTGCGCGCAGCGACTCCAGGGTATCGATGGTCCAGGACGGTTTGTCCCGCTGCAATTCGCGGGCGTCCACCACCAGCGGCGGCAATCCGGCCACCGCGCACTCGACCATCGCCAGCCGATCCTGCGCCGACACCTGCGGCGTCCCGCGATGTGGCGGGCGCGCGTTCGGCATCAGGCGCAACTCGTCCAGCGCCAGCGCTTCGACAACTTCCAGTGCGCCACGCAAATGGCCGATGTGCACCGGGTCGAACGTACCGCCCAGCACGCCAATGCGTTGCGGGCGCGACTCGCTGCCGGTGTGCGGCGCTGTCAGGTTGAGGTCGGTCAAGTCAGACCGTCGCCTGGCCGCGCAACTGGCCATCGCCGACCACGATGTACTTCTCGCAGGTCAGCCCCTCGAGCCCGACCGGGCCGCGGGCGTGCAGCTTATCAGTAGAAATGCCGATCTCGGCACCCAATCCGTATTCAAATCCATCGGCAAAGCAGGTCGGCGTGTTGATCATCACCGAGGCCGAGTCGACTTCCGCCACGAACCGGCGGGTGTCGGCGAGGTTTTCGCTGACAATCGAGTCGGTGTGATGGGAGCCGTAATGGTTGATGTGTTCGATCGCCTGCTCCAGACCGTCGACCACGCGGATCGACAGAATCGGCGCGAGGTACTCGGTGTGCCAGTCATCTTCGCTGGCCGCGACCGCTTCGATGATCGCCCGGGTGCGCTCGCAACCGCGCAGCTCGACGCCTTTGTCGCGGAACTGCGCGGCCATCGACGGCAGGAAATCCCTGGCAACAGCCTGATCGACCAGCAGGGTTTCCATCGCGCCGCAGATGCCATAACGGTAGGTCTTGGCGTTGAAAGCGATGCGCTGGGCTTTGGCCAGATCGGCGTGTTCGCTGACGTAAACGTGGCAGATGCCGTCCAGGTGCTTGATCACCGGCACGCGGGCATCGCGGCTGATGCGTTCGATCAGGCCACGACCGCCACGGGGCACGATGACGTCGACGTATTCCGGCATGCTGATCAGCGCGCCGACGGCGGCACGGTCAGTGGTTTCGACCACTTGCACCACAGCGGCGGGCAGTTCGGCTTCGGCCAGACCGCGCTGAATGCACGCGGCAATCGCGCGATTGGAATGAATCGCCTCGGAGCCACCGCGCAGGATGGTCGCGTTGCCGGACTTCAGGCACAGGCTGGCGGCATCGATGGTCACGTTCGGACGGGATTCGTAGATGATCCCGATCACGCCCAGCGGCACGCGCATCTTGCCGACCTGAATGCCCGACGGACGGAAGCTCATGTCGCGGATCGCGCCGACCGGATCCGCCAGTGCAGCGACCTGACGCAAGCCGACGATCATGCCGTCGATGCGTGCCGGGGTCAGTTCCAGACGCTCCAGCAGCGCCGGCTCCAGACCGCTGGCGCGACCGGCAGCCAGATCCAGCTCATTGGCTGCGGCCAGCTCGGCGCGC
This sequence comes from Pseudomonas sp. CCNWLW23, assembly GCF_037095675.1. Classification (NCBI taxonomy): domain Bacteria; kingdom Pseudomonadati; phylum Pseudomonadota; class Gammaproteobacteria; order Pseudomonadales; family Pseudomonadaceae; genus Pseudomonas; species Pseudomonas sp. CCNWLW23. The sequence goes on from NZ_JBAWKM010000010.1 coordinate 99,375, forward strand.
GCAGCGTCCAGAGCATTGGCGGCAGCCTGCAAGGCGCGGTTTTTCTGCGCGGTGCTGGCGCGACCGATGACCTTGGAGGCAGCGCGGGCGGCGCGACCCAATCGGGTCATGTAGTCAAGAACGGACTCAGTCATGGTCTGCTGGGGTCTTGGCAAAGAGGAAAGCGGCAGATTATAGCTGTCGCGTCCCGGGACTAACAGCGGTGACGGGCGGATGGTCGAAATGAGCTGCGTTTGCCCGTCGTTCAGACGTAATTAAGCTCAGCGTTGTTATCATCACGACCTCTTGAGCCTGGATCAACCTTGCCCATCATGACCAACGTGCCCCTTTGCCCCGAGTCCGCGCGCCTGCCCGTGGGCCTGCCGGACAGTTTTTTCGACCGCGACGCCCAGGTGCTGGCGCAGGCGCTGCTCGGCAAAGTCATCCGCCATCGCGTCGGTGATCTGTGGCTGAGTGCGCGAATCATCGAGACCGAAGCCTATTACTTCGCGGAAAAAGGCAGTCATGCCTCGCTCGGCTATACAGAAAAACGTAAGGCTTTGTTTCTGGATGGCGGCCACATCTATATGTACTACGCCCGCGGCGGTGATTCGCTGAACTTCAGTGCGCAAGGTCCGGGCAATGCCGTGCTGATCAAATCCGCCTATCCGTGGGTCGACGAAGTCAGCGGTCCGGCGAGCCTGGCGCAGATGCTGCTGAACAATCCCGATGCCCAGGGCCGACCGCGGCCGACGCAGAAGTTGTGCGCCGGGCAGACGCTGCTGTGCAAGGCACTCGGTTTGAAAGTACCGATGTGGGACGCCAAGCGTTTCGATCATGAATTGTTGCTGGTCGAAGATACGGGGCCGGCACCCTCGCAGATTATTCAAACCACCCGGCTGGGCATTCCGCTGGGCCGTGATGAACACCTGATGTATCGCTTCGTTGACGCTGCGTATGCGCAATGGTGCACGCGGAACCCGCTGCGACGGGGTCAGGTCGAAGGCCGGGATTATTTCCTTCTGTAAACGCTTACCCCTGTAGGAGCTGCCGCAGGCTGCGATCTTTTGATTCTGCTTTAAAGAAACAAGATCAAAAGATCGCAGCCTGCGGCAGCTCCTACCGGAATCATCAATAGTCTGGAGTTTTTCTGTATGGGCCCATGGCTCGATAGCATCACCGGATGGCTCGGCGCCAATCCGCAGTGGCTGGCCGCAGCGGTGTTCATCGTGGCGTGCGTGGAATGTCTGGCGATCGCCGGGCTGATCGTGCCGGGCACGGTGTTGCTGTTTGCCGTGGCGGTGCTGGCCGGCAGCGGCGCGCTGTCATTGAGCGAAACGCTGCTGCTGGGCTTTCTTGGCGGCATTCTTGGCGACCTGATTTCCTACTTCCTCGGCCGCCATTTCCACCAGAACATCCGCCGCCTCCCCGGGCTACGCCATCACCCGGAATGGATGGCCGGCGCCGAGTCTTACTTCCAGCGCTATGGCATCGCCAGCCTGCTGGTCGGGCGTTTCATCGGCCCGCTGCGGCCGATGCTGCCGATGGTCGCCGGGATGTGCGACATGCCCTTCCCGCGTTTCTTCGCCGTCAGCCTGCTGGCCGCTGCGGGCTGGAGCCTGGCTTATCTATTGCCGGGCTGGGCCACGGGCGCAGCGTTCCGCCTGCCATTGCCTGAAGGTTTCTGGCTCGAAGCCGGGATTGTCGCGGCCAGCATTGCGGTGATGGTCGGCCTGAGCGTCAACAGCAGCGTGCGCCGCCATCGTCGCGCGACAATCTGGATCGGCGGCATGAGCCTGTTGATCCTGATCGGGCTGTTCATCGGCTATCCATACCTCACCGCGCTCGACAACGGTGTGATGACTCTGGTGCAGGAACATCGCCAGCCAGCGCTGGACGAAATCGCCGTGACGCTGACCCTGATCGGCGAATTCCGCAACATGCTGCTGTTCAGCGCCCTGCTCGTCATATTGCTGTTGCTGTGCAAGCAATGGCGCCAGGCAGTGTTCGCGGGCGCCACCATGCTGATCACCGCCATGGCCAACACCGGCACCAAGTATTTTTTCGCCCGGGTACGCCCGGAAGTGCTCAGCGATCCATTGACCACCTACAGCATGCCCAGCGGCCATGCTTCTGGCGCATTCGCCCTGTTCCTGACGCTGGGTGTCCTGGCCGGACGCGGGCAGCCGCCACGCATGCGCCTGACGTGGCTGCTGATTGCCTGCATCCCGGCATTCTCCATTGCTTTGTCGCGGGTCTATCTCGGCGCGCACTGGCCAACCGACATATTGGCCGGTGCAATGCTGGCCAGCTGCGTCTGCGCCGCGATGCTGTGGTCAAACCAGCGGCAGGCGCCGCTCAACGCCATGCCTTTCAAGATCTGGTGGCTGATCCTGCCGTCCATGGTCGCGCTGTTCGGATTCTTCGTTATGCGCCACTTGCCACATACATTGTTGCGTTACGCCTACTAAAACAGGCAATTTACAAGCGACATTTCTTATACGCCGCTCTTTCGGAACATTCCGACAAGAGCGGCGCTTGCAACCTACGCAAACTTCCTCCCTCCCGGTTAACTTTCCTGGTTATAAAACCGACATTTCCGCATTCTCGATCGACGCAAAACTAGCGTTACATATTCAAGTTGAAACATGCCTGCTCAGTGTTTCGCGCTTTTGAAAAACCGTTAGATTGATGGGCCCGACTCGGACATTTGCTGGCTATCCATATTTATTCAAACCATGCATTGAAGTTCTGCCGAGTCATACAACAATCCATTTCTTATCGAGTCTTTCATGAGTCCAAAAATACCCCGCAAGACGTCAGTCACAACCACGCATCAAACTGATGCAAACGTGCCAACGCCACATCGGCCCATGTTTGATGTCAGCAGCATTGAAATATCGCCAAGAGCCGGCATCCCCGATCTTGCGCTGCACAGTACCAACTTCGACAGCGCCCTTGCCGATGCGAATCCGCGGTTGCCAGCGGTTGAAATCTTTCAGTTACCGGCACACAGCGCCTATCGCTCGGAACATTCCACTTCAATAAACGATTACTGGTTATCAGAGACCTTTGTGCGTGGAATGCAGCCTGCCGACAATGATGGATTTCGCTGGATCGTTGGCAGAAAGTTCGCAGACGTCGAATATCAGGGAGCTCTGCAAACCACGCATGTGGGTGAGGATGAAACCGGCGCGTTGCGCAGCAAGTTACTCACCGAGCGCGTTCCCTCCGGACCGCGCCTGTACAAAAACGCAGACAGCCCCACCTGGCGCCTGACCGAACAACCCGCGCCAAAGCGACCGCGCCTCGCCCCCGTGACAACACCCATCAATCAAAGTCGTTACAGCCCATCCTGGCGTTCGCCGGATGCTCAGGGCTATTACGAAATGAATCCGCTATTTGGCTCACGCAAAGACAACATACTGTTCGCCTTCCGGGATTCATATGGCAATTACATAGCGGTTGATCCTCCGGCGGGTGGATTCGCAGCGTCGCCGCTCCACCTCAAACAGTGGACCGATCATGAGATATGGCAGCTATATGGGCTACAGGGCGAGGACATCGCGCGCTTTCGTGTCCAAGCCCAGGCCACCGGCACGCCGCCACAGTGGGCACACCCCACAACCACGGAAAATCCGCGAACCGATCTGCTGCGCGACTCGTTGCGCTGGCTGCACCCGCAGATGGGCTTTGCCGAGCGCGAAGCCTTTCTGCAATCGTTCAATCTGCTGCCCAGGCAACTGTCGCGTTTGCAGCAGGAAATGGCCAGCCATCTGACGCTCCCGGCGTGGGCAGTGGCGCACAAGCGCTTGCTGGAGGACGTCAGCAACCCGCAACGCTTCGACCAGTTTGCCGCCGATGCGCTCGAGCAGCTCAACCTCAAGCGCAATGCCCGCCACGACTGGTATGACGCAGAAAACAGCCTGACCCCCGAGGTGCGCGAAGCGCTGTTGAAACAGCTCGGTTATCTGCGCAACAAGAACAACTGCCTGTACCGCACGGACATTCCGGCGCTGTTTCGCGGTGACGAGCGCACGCCGTTCGAGCTGGCGAACGACGGCACCATGCTGCCGCGCTATCACCACGAACCCGGCGCGACCACACACAAGCCGATCAGCGCGACGTTCAGTCTCCAGGCAGGACAGGGATATGCCCGCGCCCCCGATCCCGAATACCTGCGTTTCAACAGCCAGACCCATAAATACCCGGGACGCGACACGGGCGACAGCGGTTCGGAAAGCGGCGCAAGCGACGCCAGTGATACACCGAGTGACTCCTCGTCAGACTGGTCCGATCCTGACAGCCCTGTGGCATGGGATCACGAGCGCGGCTACCGGTCCACGCGCACGCGGCAGACGGAAATGTTTCTCTACGCGCTCGACACGCGCGATCTGGAGGTCGTCCCCCACGAAGAAAACATGATGTTCAATTCCGCTGCGCGTGACACCCCGCCGACCTGGTTCCCCTCCGACGATTTCGAAGGGCTGATCTCGGTCACGCGCAGCGGAGTTTCAGCCGAGCGTGTCTGGTTACTGAACACAGACCTGACCAAGGGCGCCAGGGTCGAAGACATCAAAGAGCAGGCTGGGGCAAACGCTGATCGCATCGAAGCGGCCACCCATGCCGGGCACTCCAACCGGTTCGAATACGACCAGTTGATCGACCAGGTGGAGGCGGCGGGCCTGCCGATACTCAGGCTCTCAGGCAACAAGGACGAGTTTGCCCATGACATCGCCTGGCCCGAACTTCAGATGCTCAAGTAAAGCCGCCAGGGAAACCGGCTCCTCATGCACACCATTAAAGGATTAATACGTGTCGAAACTCATCGTTCCCGCGGCTCATGTCGCCCACGTGCGCGCGCTTCAAGTTACCCCCATAGACGCCTCGGCCAATGCCCATACGCCGTCCACACCCATGCCCGATCGAGCGGACGTGCCAGGCGAGGTGCCTGACAGCCCCCCATCCCTTCGCCAGACTCTGAAGGCAATCGACAAACACCTGGGCCCACTGCGTATCGGCGAGGTTGTGATCAGTCGGGTCGAGTTGCAAGCGCTGGGGGCGACCGTCGACGGTCAACCTGTCAGTCCGGCGAATGCCAACATGAAGCGCGTGGATCAGGCTTTTCTGGACGGACTCCATTTCGAGTCCGCAAAGGTGCAGTCCCGCTTGCAAGCCGTGGACTTTCCCGACAATGACATGGCGGCACTGCTGTTCTATGAGATTGCCTGCAAGCGCTCGGTCGATGCCGGCCCATTGTTCGTCAGTGATACGCCGCTGGTTTCGGGCAGCGCCATGGATCGTCTCAACAAATTGGGCAAGGCTGCGCAACAGCTGGAAATCCACCGGGCGGACACGTTTGAACACGCGCCGGGCTGGATCAACAAGACCAAAAGCTATTTGATGAGCGGCGCAGGAGTCGGCATGCAAGCCTTCGGCATCTACAGCGGCTACATGGCCCTGACCGATGCGATCAAAAAAGGCGAGGCGCTGGAAATGCTCTACTACGGCGGATCCATCGCCGCAGAACTCGGCTCGCTGATCATCGAGCGGGGTCTGGCCAGAACTGGCCAGGCGATGCTGACTCAGGGCAGCAATGTACTGAAGGGTTTTGCGCTGACCTCGATCGGCAAATACATGAGCCGTGGCGCGGGACTGTTCGCCAGCGCTATCACCTTGCCGTTCGACATCGTCGACGCGATCAAATCGTTCAACGCCGCCGCCGCGTCATCGGGCAAAGAAGCTCAGGACCATTATTTCAGCGCTGCCCTGAGTGTAGCGGGCGCTGGCATCAGCCTGGTGCTGGGCGTCGCCGCGCTGGCCGGTTTCGGCAGTGTTGCCGGCCCGCTCGGCCTCGCGGCTGCCGCACTGCTCATCTCCGGTTCATTGATCTATCAAGCCGCCAGGGTCGTCGACCAGATCGATGATTACATCGAACTGACAACACTCGAGCGTCTGCGCTCGGGATGGTTCGCTTTTACCGGCAAGGAACTGGACGCCGAAGTGATGGATCGCTTCAAGCTGTCCAGGCTTTCCAGTGACTACGAAAAACAGCTCGAACTGTCGGCCAAAGACATGCTTGCCGGCGCTTACAGCGACTCCATCGCCCAAGTGGTCAATGGCGCGTTTCGCGCCGAATTGCGCCCTGTCGAACTATGGCGTTACCAGTGGGACGAAAGCGTCGGGCAGCTGCCGTTCAGACTCGACAGCCAGGCGGTGATCGTTGGCGGCGACGATATCATCGATGCAAGCCATGGATTACCCGACAACCTCAAGGGCGTTGTCAACGGCAGTGCAGGCGAAGGCAAAGGCGTGTTCTGGCGCCTGGGCGACGGCAATGACCGTGTCACTGGCGTCAAGGCGCAGCCCAACCTGTTTACCTACCGCCAGGGACACAAGGCGCTCAGCGGTGGCGACAAAAACGATGCGTTCTATCAGCAGGTCGCTGACGAGGAACTGGACCGGCTGACCAAACCGCCGCACATCAATGTGCTGGATGGCGGCGACGGTAGCGATACGTTTGCGTTTGAAGGCCAGCGGCCGGCCACTGATACACGATACATCGGCCATCGGATTGACCTGCCGAGCGGCAAGGTCACGCTGCGAGGTCTGGACCCGGAAGGCCCAGGCATTGAAGTCGCGCACCTGACATCGTTCGAGAACGTTTCGACGCTGCGCAAAGGCAGCAGCCACGTCATCGGCAGTTCCGAGGCCAACCAGATCTCAGCCCATGGCCATGATCGCGTCAGCGCCGGTGCCGGCAACGACACGATTGCCATCTACGGCCTCGAATGTCACGTGGACGGCGGTAGCGGCGTCGATCGCTATTACATCGCTCACACCAACGCACGCACGACAATTACCGAGGACAGCGCGCATTCGAGCGTGATCGAATTGGGCTGGCCGCACGCGGTGATTCAGCGCTGGCAGATCATCGGCACCTCGCTGGTGATCAATTCCTTGCGCGGAAAGGACGGCGACGACCCAGACCACGTGCTGACCCTGGAAAACGTCTATCGAATGGTCGACGGCCAGCGTCGGTTGCATAACGATCGATGGCTGTTCCGCACCCAGGATGGCTACGAACTGCTGGCTCAGCTCCCTCAGGAACCAGGTCCAGCGCTGAGTCAGGACATCGATGTCGCCGTGACCGTCATTGGTCAGCCCGCCCCTGCCCCGGCGATCGTCAATGGCGGTACGGTGACGATCGACAATCAGAGCCTGGGCCGACATTTTGTCACCCGTACGCAGCGCGAGGTCGAATTCGTCATCGCACGCAGCGCCACCAGGCCGCGCAGCGTTTTTCTGGACTACGGCGACGACGAAATCATCGACGTCGAGCTCAGCTATGCCGTCCAGGTGCGCAAAGGCGTTTCGGGCAATACTCACCTGACCTACAAAGACTTCTGCCTGTCGCTGCGGTTGCCGGCAAAAGTGCTGGCATTCAAGGGCGTGATTCAACCGATCGCTGCCGCCACCGGGTACAGCGGGCGCAACAGCCTCAAAGTCACCACGCCGCAACTGGCGCAAGACATCGTTGTGGTCATGCGGGACGGAGTGTCCTATCGCCTGCAACTGCCGCACCTGGACTACGAAGCGGACGCCAAGAACCCCGGCGCACGACTGGTCAGCACTCGAAGCTGGCTGAAACGGCGCAACGGCAACTACCCGTTCACCCGGCCCACCATCAGTGAGAAGCCGCTGCTGACCGATCGACCCAGCAAAATCGTCATCGAATCCCGGGCGCATACCGGCATTTATCTGCTTGAGGGTCATAGCGCGACGTACGACATCTACCTGGCCAGCAACTGCATCGTGCGCCTGGCCACACCTGGGGCTGCGGCAAAAACGGCCAACGCCTCAAGCTGGAGTCTGTACACCAGGACAATGGACGAAACCGTCACTCGCGACGAAATCCAATTGCAGGACAACCGCTTGCGCATCGCCAGCGTGACTGTCCAATTGCCGGATATCGGCGATGACACACCGGTGGAATCGGTCAGCGTGGCGACCGCCGCCGGCAATCTCTATCAAGTCTCGCTGCTGTTCGAGATGTTGCAGCTGTACGTGATCAATGCCCAAGGCTACGCCGGCGTCGATGCGCTGTTGGCCGATATCGAGCAACACCGGCAGCGCAACGAGTTGGCAGCGCGGGTCTACGTGACTCACATCGGTTACCAGCCCGACACAGTGGGCACGCTGGTTTACAACTCGGTAAACCGCCACTGGAGCCTGCTGACTGATCGGCAGACACGCGTCAAACGCGAAGACCTGTTCATCCCCGTCAACATCAACTGACCGCGCGCTGCCGGTTTCAACAACGTGCCGGGATGGACCCGAGCTCCATCCCGGCACTTGATCACCTCGGCCAATGACTGGCCGGGTTCACTACATGGAATGACCTTTATGCGCCAGAAACCCGGGACACTTCGCCCATTACCGACACCGGAAACGCCGGGCACCTCGACCTCCCGCCCGATCAGCCCTGATCGTCCCATCGATCTTGATGCACGCTTGCCTGGCCGCGTCAGGCCGGACGGCTCGCTCACATCGCCGGACATTCTCGCCCGCAGTCCTCACGGCAGTCACGCCAGCCCGGAACCCGTGATAACGGTGAGCCGGATCCTTGATGCGCAGAGGCCTACTCAGCGGTCTGCCATGTCGCCGCTGGAGCCTTACCTGCAAGACATTGACGGGACTTTACGCCCCGATGCAGACGGTCTGAAAGAATACAAGGGGCGCAAGTTCGCAGACATCGCCAACGACGACGGATCGGCCGCAGGGCAGACGGTGATGGTGGCGTACCACGATTCGATCAAAGCCTGGCGCGCCAGATTGCCCAGTGAACGGACGCCATCGGGACCGCCTCTTTATCGAGTCGCGGACACTGATTTGTGGAGTTTGAACAAGCCCATCGAAGAGTACCCGCCCGACCGCTACACCCTGTATGAGTTGGCCAAGCCGCGTTACGCGCCGGTGCCGAACGAACAAGGCTATTACGCGGTACACGAATGGGAGAAAAATCCCCATAAAGAGGAAGTAAATACACGACTGAATGTCGGCTTCGCCTTCAAGGGCAAATACGGCCGCCTGATCAAGGCAGACCCGAACGAAGCACGCGCGGATGCCGCCTTGCCGTTGAAGCTGGCGAACTGGACCGATGGCGAACTATGGGATGTGTACAGCCTGCGCGGCGCAGAAATTCTTGCCTTTCGTACCGAGGCCGAGGCCATCGGGGGCCCGCCGGGCTGGGCAAGACGCAGAGATATCAAAAGTCACTACAAATTCCTTCTGGATTCCATGAAATGGTCCCACCCGCAAAAGACTCGCAGTGAGTGCGTCGAGCTTTTACGCACCTACAATCTCAGCACCGCGCAACAAAAACGCTTGCGTCCGGACATGGAAAACGGCTTTCCCGCATGGGCCGAACAGCACAAAAGCCTGACCCGAAATGTGCAGGATGCCAAACGCTTCGAACAGATTGGCGAAGAGCTTGGCCCCTTCAGTCTGAGACTGCGGCAAGAAGGTGAGATCATCGAGGGCGAATTGCCGCCTGTCGATCAGCGTTACGAAGCGGATTTTCTGCGAAGCTATCTGGAACATGCCGGCTACATGCGCAACAAGCATGATTATCTTTACCGTACGGATATCCCGGCAATGTTCCGCGCCGATCTACGTACCCCCTTCGAGCTGGCGCGTGACGGGCGGCTGGTGAAGTTGCGGGGCAACCCTTCCGACTCGACAACCCGGCGAGCCTTCAGCACGACGTTCTCCTTGGCCAACGGCATTCAATACCTGGGTTTTGATTACTATTCCAACCCTCGGCACTACAACAGCCAGGCCAATCGCTATCCAGGGCACTTTTCCGACAGTGACTCATCCAGCGGATATCGACACAGTTCGGGTGAAGAGTCTGATACCTCATTTGAAATGGATAACTCGCGCGATTACCCGTTGCTGCGACGCAAACAGACACATGGTTTCCTGTATGTCATCGACACCCGCGGCATCGAAGTGGTCCCACGGGTCGAAAACCTTTACCTGAACAACAGGGATTTTGATGGCGACAGCCACGAAGGACGTATTTCCATGCCCACGCGAGGCATCAGTGCCGAGCGGATATGGCTGGTGCGCTCGGACCTGAGTCGGGCGGCAAGAGTCGAGGATATTTTCCGGAAGGCCGGAGGCGATGCCGCGGATATCGAGGAGGACACTTGGGCTGGGGGCGATCATAGCAATTCATACGATCAGTTGATCGATCGCGTAGCTGCCTCCAAGGGCCCCATAGTGAGGTTGCCCAAGGGCAGGAAAACATGTTCCAACGATATAGTCTGGCCCGTTGCTGAACATTATCGGCCGTGAAATCCAGACGCCATTCGATAACGAATGGCGTCTGTCCTTCAATTGCGGCGTTGCGCTATTTGAGCACGCTGATCACAAACCTTGCGGGTTTTGGATTGAAGGCGTTATGCCCTGTCCCGTTGGGGTTCGCGTCGAGGAATTTGCTCATGCCATCGCTTACCTGACGATACAGCGGCTTATCTTTCGGCTCGCTGTTCAATTCGATATAAGCCGGGCCGGATGCGATATTGCTCAAAGAAGCCTTGGCCACGCCGTAGGTACTGATTGAATAGAGTTGTGCCGGAGCGCTGGTGCTGACCAGCAAATTATGTGTCTTGTCTTCGATGAATAATCGCGCACCGTCAAACACGCCCGGATGTATCACTTGAATTGCGTAACAGTTACCTTCAGGAACAAACCTCAACAGCAACGGAGCATCGTCCTCATTGTCAGCCAGGGTGATAAGGGCGGATGTCCGCGAGTCGGCCAACCCCACTTCAGCATCGAGTTTTTCGCCTTGAGTTATGCGCTTGTGGCGCAGGGTCTGTTGCAGGCGTTGCTGATTAAGAACTACCGGAAGACCGTCCAGATAAAGATTGGCGCTGAAGCTTTCATTGTTTACTTTTGCCAAAGACATAGAACTACCCATTGGTAAACACTCTGCTGCCATGTTCAAGACAGCGACAGAAAAGTTGAAAAAGGAAAAGGATCAGATAGCGACTGTGGCTGTTGCCGACATTCGCAGAACATCGCCATCCGGAATGTTTTCGGTTTTTCGTTTCCGCCGGGCCATTACCATGCGATCCGCATAAATCGCTGCCGCCTCAATGACGTGGCCAGCGTTATGATCAGTACCGGCATGCTTCAAGATATACTTGCCAGCAATATCGTCCCAGAATGCCCGTTCATCTTCATATAAAGTCATGATTTATCCTTGTTATTTTCAAGTTGCTCGCATCCTGCGAGCAACTTGAAATTAAGACAAAGACAAAAGCGAAACAATACTGGCAGGCAGCGCGAGTTGATTCAAAGTGAAACTAGGCGAACAGTTCGCCCTGCAGTTCGTCGAGTAATGCCTGGATCGCATCCAGCCGTTGCTGTGGGTCGTCGAGTTGCAGCAGATCGATCTTGTCCTCTTCGGCAAAAGGCAACAGATAGGCAAGCTGATTGGCCAACGACTGTTGCCCGGCGGCTTCGGTGCCCATGTTCAACGCCTCGACCATCGGGTGTTCGGCCAGCGCCTTGAGCAGCGCGACCAGGTCGGCGTCCTCGTCCTGCAACGGTTGCTCGGGCTCATCGTCCAGCCATTCGACGTCAGCGACAATCAACTGATCGCGCTGCACTTCGGTGCGCAACACCGTGAAGCGCCGTCCGCCTTGCACGCGAATGCCGAGCAAGCCGTTGTCCTGTTGCTCGAAATCGGTGATCCGCGCCTCGCAACCGACCATTGCGAAACCTTCTGGTGCCACACCGACTTCGCTGCCCTCAAGGATGCACACCACACCGAAACCGACGCCCTGCTTCATGCAGCGGCCGATCATGTCGAGGTAGCGCGCCTCGAAGATCTGCAGATCGAGGTTGCAGCCGGGGAACAGCACCGTGTTCAGCGGGAAAAGCGGCAGACTCATAGACATATCCTTACACCACCATCGACACCGCCAACGGCAGGAACACCGCCGTGGCCACGCCCATCAGACTCATTGCCAGCGCGGCGAACGCGCCGCACTCGTCGTTTTCCTGCATCGCCACCGCCGTGCCGACCGCATGCGCGGTCATGCCCAGCGCCATGCCGCGCGCTTCGGGGCTGTGCACGCCGAGGCGGGTCAGCAGCGCCGGGCCGAAGATCGCGCCAATCACCCCGGTGATCAGCACGAACACCGCGGCCAGCGCCGCCACGCCGCCGATCTGCTCGGCGACCAGCATGGCGATCGGCGAGGTCACCGATTTCGGCGCCATGGTCATCAGGATCATGTGATCGGCACCGAACCACCAGCCCAGCGCCACACCCATGCCCGTTGCGACCACCCCGCCTATCACCAGCGTAGTAAAAATCGGCCAGAACAATTGGCGGATGCGCCGCAGATTCAAATACAGCGGCACCGCCAGCGCCACCGTGGCCGGCCCGAGCAGAATGCTGAGGATCTCGGTGCTCTTGCGGTACTCCGCGTAAGTCAGGCCGCAGCCGACCAGCACACCGATCACCAACAACATGGAGACCAGCACCGGTTGCAGAAAGATCCAGCGGGTTTTCTCGAACGCCGCCAGCACCAGTTGATAGGCGCCGAGGGTGATGCCGATGCCGAACAGCGGATGATGAATCACCGACGCCCACGCGCCTTGCCAGTCAAACAGCATCAGGACTCCTCCGCCGGCGGCGCGTGACGTTTGACCAGCCGCTGCATGAGCACGCCGGCAAAGGCCATCGACAGGATCAGCGAGATCACCAGCGCGCCGACAATCGCCCAGAAATCCGCAGCAATCGCCGTGGCATACACCATCACGCCCACCGCCGGCGGCACCAGCAGCAACGGCAGATAACGCAGCAGACTGCCCGCTGCCTGATTCAGCGGCTCGCCGACTTCACCGCGAATGATCAGGAACACCAGCAACAGCAGCAGCCCGATGATCGGCCCCGGCAATATCGGCAACAGCAAATGATTGAGCGCGGTGCCAAGCAATTGGAACAGCACCAGCAGGGTCAGGCCACGTAACAACATCCGACATCTCCGTCTTACATTTTCAGCCAGCAGGGGCTCGGCATTATAAGCATGCCGGCGCTATGGACCGGCATTCGCCAAAAGCATGGTCGGTTGACCTGAGCAAATCGCCATGATGATCTACAGTGGTTCGCAGGCCGGTCAAATCCGCCCCCTGAAAAACTATAAAACCGATGAACCCAAGGAGAGTCTCAATGCCCTATGTTCCCGTTGCAGAGCTCAAAGATTATGTCGGCAAGGAACTTGGACGTTCCGAATGGCTCACCATCGATCAGGAGCGCATCAACCTGTTCGCCGAAGCCACCGGTGATTTTCAGTTCATTCACGTCGATCCGGTCAAGGCTGCGCAAACGCCGTTTGGCAGCACGATTGCCCATGGTTTCCTGTCGCTGTCGCTGATGCCGAAACTGATGGAAGACATCCTCGTGCTGCCCGAAGGCGTGAAGATGGTCGTCAACTATGGCCTGGACAGCGTGCGTTTCATCCAGCCGGTCAAGGTCAACTCGAAAGTCCGACTGAAGGTCGACATGGTCGAAGTCACCGAGAAAAAACCCGGCCAGTGGTTGCTCAAGGCTACCGCGACACTGGAGATAGAAGGCTCGGACAAACCGGCCTACATCGCCGAGCCGCTGTCACTCTGCTTCGTCTGATCATCCCGGATGCGAAGCAGCGCACGCTGTTTCGCGTCACGTCTGTATATATGCGACGCATAGCTGCGGCATACTCGGTCGCCTAATTGCCCGGATCCCGCTATGCGCTCAATCGCTCGACTTGCACCCCTTGCCCTGACCCTGATGCTCACCGCTTGCGGCGACGGCGAATCGCTGTTGCCGCCGGATGCGCGCCTGCCCGATGGCGGTCGCTATCGCGGTGAACTGGTCGACGGCTTGCTGCAAGGTCAGGGCCGCGTCGACTACCCCAACGGCAGCTGGTACGCCGGGGAGTTCGACAAGGGCCAGTGGCACGGGCAAGGCGAATGGCATGGCAGCAACGGTGAGGTCTATCGCGGCCAGTTTCAGCAAGGTCTGTTCGATGGTCAGGGCAGCCTGAGCACCAACGCCAGCAGTTACACCGGTGGCTTCAAGCAGGGCCGGCGCGATGGCGAAGGCACGCTGAAAGAAAACGGCATGACCTATCGCGGCGAGTTCAAGGCTGACCAGTATTCCGGCCTCGGCCGTCTGGAAATGGACGACGGCAGCTCCTATCAAGGCCAGTTCGCCCACGGCAAACCCAACGGCGAAGGCCAGCGCGGCGATGCCAGCGGCAATTCGTTCAGCGGGCATTTCGTCAACGGCCAACTGGAAGGCAACGGCACTTACAACAGCGCCGACGGCGATATCTACGTCGGCGGTTTCAAGAACAATCAACTGCACGGCAAGGGCCGCTACGAGAACGCCGACGGCGACGTCTGGCTCGGCCAGTTCAAGGAAGGCGCGCTGACCGGCAAGGGCGAATTGATCGGCGCGGATGGCAGCCATTACATCGGTGTGTTCAATGACTGGCGCTTCACCGGTCAGGGCCGTTTGAACCTGGCCGATGGCAGCTTCTACATCGGCGGCTTCGACAACGACAGCTATTCAGGACGCGGCACGCTGGTGCTGACCGATGGCAGCGTGCTCAGCGGCACCTGGATCAATGGCCAGCGCGTGCGCGACGCCGACGGCAAATTGCTCCCCGACACCCTCGAGCTCGGTTTGCTCGCCCAGGGTCGGTTGCTGGACGACGCACTGGCGGCGATTCCCGCTTCGACTCCGGCAGTCGAGTTGTACACCCTGACCCTCGGCGGCGACGGCAAGCAAAGCGTGTTCCTGCGTGAATCAGACTATGTCGCCAACATGCTCAATACGCGCTTCGGCGCCTTCGGCCAGATTCGTCTGGTCAATCATCGCGATCATCTCGGCGACCGGCCGATGGCCACCCGGGAAAACCTGCGCCGCGCCGCGCAAGCCCTTGCCGAACGCAGCGGGCCGGAAGATCTGCTGTTCATTTATCTGACCAGCCACGGCACCGCCGAGCACGAACTGGTGCTCGATCAGCCGCGCATGGAACTGGCCGATCTGCCCGCCGATGAGCTCGCCGCCGTGCTCGCGCCGCTGAAGCATCGGGACAAGGTCATCGTGATTTCTTCGTGCTATTCCGGCGGTTTCATCCCGGCGCTGAAGGACGAACGCACGCTGATCATGACCGCCTCGCGCGCCGATCGGGTGTCGTTCGGTTGCTCGGAAGAAGCCAACTTCACCTATTTCGGCGACGCGCTGTTCGCCCAGGCGCTGAACCAGACCGACGACCTTGAGCAGGCATTCAAACTGGCCAAGGCCACCGTTGCCGAACGCGAGCTGGCCGACGGCTTCGAAGCCTCGGAGCCGCAGATCTGGGCGCCGAAAACCGTGCTGTCGCACTGGCAGCTGCTGCGAAAACAGCAGGCGCGCAAAGCGTTGCAAAGCAGCGCATTGAACGACGCGGCGAAAAAAGGCAACTAAGCTGAACAGTATCAAGGGAGAGACACTATGTACTTGACGCCTCAGCACGTATTGCTTGCCGGAGCCACCGGACTGACCGGTGAACATCTGCTCGACCGTTTGCTCAACGAGCCAACCATTACCCGTGTCCTCGCCCCTTCACGTCGGCCGCTGGCCGAGCATCCGCATCTGGAAAACCCGGTCGGCGACCCGCAGGCGTTTCTGCCGCAGCTCAGTGGCCGGGTCGATATCGCCTACTGCTGCCTCGGTACCACGATCAAACAGGCCGGCTCCGAAGAAGCCTTTCGCGCAGTGGATCTGGACATGGTCGTGGCGTTCGCCAAGCGCGCCCGGGAGATGGGCGCACGGCACCTGATCGTGATCAGCGCAATCGGCGCCGATCCGAACTCCTCGGTGTTCTACAACCGGGTCAAGGGTGAAATGGAACAGGCCCTGCGCGCGCAGAATTGGCCGCAGCTGACCATTTGCCGACCTTCGCTGTTACTCGGCGAACGCACCGAACCGCGTCTGGTCGAGCAACTGGCCGGGCCGTTGTCGAAGCTGATTCCGGGCAAATACCACGGCATCGAAGCGTGCCAGTTGGCGCGAGCGATGTGGCGCCTGGCGCTGGAAGAACAGGATGGGGTGCGGGTGATCGAGTCGGATGAACTGAGGAAGTTAGGCAAATAACTCCGGGACTTTGTGGTGAGGGGATTTATCCCCGTTCGGCTGCGCAGCAGTCGTCGCTTTTATATTTTTTGGGGGGGCGCTTCGCACCCCAGCGGGGATAAATCCCCTCGCCACAGAGGTTGTGCGCCCCCCTACAATCCACCAGTCGCTTGAAAACCTACGCCAATCACCGTCAGCAACGACAACGGCAACAACAGCGTATCGAGCAACGCGCTGGCAGGCAGGTCCACTCCCGGATAGCTCGGCGCCTCGGCACCGAACCGGTCCATGGCGCAGCAGCCGCCGTTCAACGCATACAAATCCAGGCGCGTCCCGGCGTACACCACCGGTGCGCCGGGTTTGGCCGCATCCAGCGTGCGCACGGTAACGCATCCAGCCAATTGCAGCGCCAGCACGAGCACCAGCAGCTTATTCATCGCTGCTCAGGTGATGCTCGCCCCAACGCGGCAGCATGTCCTGCGGGATGCCGAGCAGGTTGAGAATCCGCGCCACAACGAAGTCGATCAGATCATCGATGGTCTGCGGCTGGTGATAGAAGCCCGGCGAGGCCGGCAGAATCGTCACGCCCAGATTCGACAGCTTGAGCATGTGCTCCAGATGAATGCTCGAGTACGGCGCCTCACGCGGCACCAGAATCAACTGACGGCGCTCTTTCAGGGTGACGTCCGCCGCGCGTTCGATCAGGTTGTTGCAGGCGCCGGTGGCAATCGCCGACAGCGTGCCGGTCGAACACGGCACCACCACCATGGCTGCCGGCGCGCCGGAGCCGGAGGCCACCGGCGACATCCAGTCTTCCTTGCCATACACGCGAATCTGCCCGGCAGCGGCGCCGGTGTATTCGGTCAGAAAGGCCTGCATCATCTGCGGCTTGTTCGGCAGGGACACGTCGGTCTCGGTGGCCATTACCAGTTGCGCAGCCTTGGAGATCAGGAAGTGCACTTCGCGATCCTCGCGCACCAGGCAATCGAGCAGGCGCAAACCGTACTGCGCGCCCGAGGCGCCGGTCATCGCCAGGGTGATGCGTTCGGGGCCGCCGGCCTGGGAAAAAGCGTTCATTGCAGTGCCTCGGCAAGCTTGCCGTGCAGGCCGCCGAAGCCGCCGTTGCTCATGATCACCACGTGAGTACCGGGCTGCGCCTGGCTCTTCACGCGTTCGATGATGCCTTCCAGGGAATCGCTGACGATTGACGGCACGGTGCACAGGGCAGCGGTCGCGCCAAGGTCCCAACCGAGGTTGGCCGGGGCATACCAGATCACCTGATCGGCATCGACCACGCTGTCCGGCAGACCGTCACGGTGGGCGCCGAGCTTCATCGAATTGGAGCGCGGCTCGATGATCGCAATCAGCGGCGCGTCGCCGATGCGTTTGCGCAGGCCGTCGAGGGTGGTAGCGATGGCGGTCGGGTGATGAGCGAAGTCGTCGTAAATGGTGATGCCGCGCACCTCGGCGACTTTCTCCATACGCCGTTTGACGTTCTTGAACGCGCTCAACCCGGCGATGCCCATGGACGGCACCACGCCAACGTGACGCGCTGCGGCCAGAGCAGCCAAGGCGTTGGCAACGTTGTGTTGACCGGTCAACTCCCACTCGACTGTGCCCTGGGACACGCCTTCGAACATTACTTCGAACGCCGAGCCGTCCTCGCTCAGTAGTTTGACCTGCCACTGACCGCCGGCGCCGGTGGTTTGCACCGGGGTCCAGCAACCCATCTCGATCACGCGCTGCAACGCTGGCTCGGTGGTCGGGTGGATGACCAGACCTTCGCTCGGAATGGTGCGCACCAAGTGGTGGAACTGACGTTCGATGGCCGGCAGATCAGGGAAGATGTCGGCGTGATCGAATTCAAGGTTGTTAAGGATGGCTGTGCGTGGACGGTAGTGGACGAATTTGGAGCGCTTGTCGAAGAAGGCGCTGTCGTATTCGTCAGCCTCGATCACAAAGAACGGCGTGCCGCCCAGGCGCGCCGACACCGAGAAATTCTGCGGCACGCCGCCGATGAGGAAACCCGGGCTCATGCCGGCATGCTCCAGCACCCAGGCGAGCATGCTGCTGGTGGTGGTCTTGCCGTGGGTACCGGCCACGGCCAGCACCCAGCGCCCTTGCAGCACGTGATCGGCCAGCCACTGCGGCCCCGAGACGTACGGCAGGCCTTTGTTCAGCACATATTCCACCGCCGGGTTGCCACGGGACATGGCATTACCGATCACCACCAGATCCGGCGCCGGATCGAGCTGTGCCGGGTCATAACCCTGCGTCAGCTGAATGCCCTGGGCCTCGAGCTGCGTGCTCATCGGCGGATAGACGTTGGCGTCGGAGCCGGTGACGTGATGGCCCAGCTCTTTGGCCAACACCGCCATCGAGCCCATGAAAGTCCCGCAGATACCCAGAATATGAATGTGCATAGTCGACCTCGTAAAACATGGCCGCAGGTTAGCGTAGGGAGGGGGAAATGGCACTCTTTAGCTGAGGGGCGGGCCTGTTCGACCTGATCGTTCCCACGCTCTGCATGGGAATGCAGCACGGGACGTTCTGCGTCCCAAAGCGGACGCGGAGCGTCCGGGGAGGCGTTACCACGCGGAGCGTGGGAACGATCAGGTCGGTCAGGCAGAGCGGGCGATGCCGTGCTTGCGAAGCTTTCTGTACAGCGTATTGCGGCTGACGCCCAGCTGTTCAGCGGTATGGGTCATATGCCAGCGCGTCTGCTCCAGCGCACTGAGCAAGGCCAGTCGTTCGGCATCTTCCAATGGCTGCGCCGCCACAACCACCGGCCGCGCCTGCCGAATCATCACCGGCAAATCCTCAACGCCGACCCGGCCGCCATCACACAACGCCGCCAGCGTACGCAGGACATTGCGCAACTGCCGCACATTGCCCGGCCAGTTGAATGCCAACAACGCCTGCCGCGCCGGTTCGTCGATCAGGATGGTTTCGCCTCCAGCCTCCTCGGCCAGGAGAAAATCCAGCAACTGCGATTTATCACTGCGCTCGCGCAACGCCGGCAACGCCACTTCCAGCCCGTTCAAGCGGTAATACAGATCCTCGCGAAAGCTGCCGTCCTCGACCCGCTCGAGCAAATTGCGGTGCGTCGCACTGATGATGCGCACGTCCACCGCTTGCGGCTCGCCGCCAATCGGCACCACTTGCCGATCTTCCAGCACACGCAGCAAGCGCGTCTGCAACGCCAAGGGCATGTCGCCGATTTCGTCGAGGAACAAAGTGCCGCCATCGGCCTGTTGCAGCTTGCCGCGCATGCCGTCCTTGCGTGCGCCGGTGAAGCTGCCGCCGCGATAGCCGAACAGTTCGCTCTCGATCAGGCTTTCCGGAATGGCCGCGCAATTGAGTGCGACGAAGGCATTGCCGCAGCGCTGGCTGGCCTGGTGCACAGCCTTGGCGAACGCCTCTTTGCCCGAGCCGGTTTCGCCGTTGATCAACAGCGGCACGTCGCGCTCGAACACGCGCAGGGCTTTGCGAAATTCCGCCTGCAACGCTTCATCGCCGAGGCAGATGCCGGACAGGCGTGGCGCTGGAGTAGCGATTGGCGCTGGAACAATGGCTGTCGGCTTGCGCGATTCGCCGCGCAACACGGCAAACAGATGCCGTCCATCACGGGTGCGCAGCGGCCAACTGGCGCTGGCGTTGGCACTCGCGCGACCAAGCAGGTCATCCAGCGAACAATCGAAAAACGCTTCCACCGGTTTACCGAGCAAACCACCGCGAATATGCCCGAGCAGGTTCAACGCGCTCTGGTTGACCGCACTGATCCGCCCTTCGCCGTCAAACGCCAGCAGCCCTTCACTGAACAGGCCGACGGACTCGGCCTGCAGATGAAAACGCAGCAACCATTGATTATCGAAACAGCGCAGGAAGTAGCAGCTCTCGATCATCTTCGCCGACAGGTTGACCAGCGCCATGGTGTGGAACTGGCTCTGCCGCGAGACGTCCGGCCGCGCCGAAGACACATCGAGTACCGCCAGCAATTCACCATGGGGATCGAACACCGGGCTCGCCGAACAGGTCAGCCCGGTGTGGCGGCCGCGAAAATGCTCGTCCTGGTGAATGGTCAGCGCCTGACGCTCGATCAGGCAGGTGCCGATGCCGTTGGTGCCTTCGCAGGCTTCGCTCCAGTCAGCACCGAGCCAGAGCCCGGCACGCTCGAAAATCTTCCGTTCGGCCGGCGCGGTGACGCAATTGAGGATCACACCGCGCGCGTCAGTCAGCAGCACCGCATGGCCGGCGCCGGAGAGTTGCTGATGCAGGCTGCTCATCTCGGTGCCGGCGATTTGCAGCACCTGTTGCAGACGTTCGCGACTTTCCAGCACTCGGCCATGCTCGAGCACGGTCGGCGCCATGGTCACAGAAGGATCGAGGTGATAGTCCTCAAGGCAACGCAGCCACGAACGGGCGATCGATGGATCGGCGCCGGGGCCGTGCAGGTGCGGTTTGCCCTGGGTGACGGTGAGAACCTGGCGGGCATGGCGACTCAAATGGTTGTCGTGCATTTCTTATTGTTCTCCCCGGGGCGCGATGGCCCAAAGCATGAGGTGACGCCCAGCATCCTCCAGCGGCTCCGGCATTGCAATGCTGGCAAGACCGCCCGGTCACGGGCTGTGTCGCAAGCGGTACAAATTGTCACCCGAGCTGTACCGAAACCGTCACGGCGCCACTCCATTCGTCCGAGACAAACCGGCCAAGCCCTTGATTTGCCTGACCCGCACGGCAGTGGCCCGAGCCTTGCTCTACGCTTATAGCAAGCGCACTTGCGCGTTTCTCTAATAAGTACAAAGCCAAGGAGAACATCATCATGCGTTACGCCCACCCCGGTACTGACGGCGCCAAAGTCTCGTTCAAGAGTAAGTACGGCAACTACATCGGGGGCGAGTTCGTCGCGCCGGTCAAAGGTCAGTACTTCACCAATACCTCGCCAGTCAATGGCCAGCCAATTGCCGAATTCCCCCGCTCCACCGCCGAAGACATCGACAAGGCGCTGGACGCTGCCCACGCCGCCGCCGATGCGTGGGGCGCCACTTCGGTGCAGGCGCGCTCACTGATCCTGCTGAAAATTGCCGACCGCATCGAAGAAAACCTCGAACTGCTGGCGATCACCGAAACCTGGGACAACGGCAAAGCCATCCGCGAAACCCTCAACGCCGACATCCCCCTGGCAGCTGACCATTTCCGTTATTTCGCCGGTTGCCTGCGCGCTCAGGAAGGCAGCGCTGCGGAAATCGACGGCAATACCGTGGCTTACCACATTCACGAACCGTTGGGCGTGGTCGGCCAGATCATTCCGTGGAACTTCCCGCTGCTGATGGCTGCGTGGAAACTCGCGCCAGCGCTGGCCGCCGGTAACTGCGTGGTGCTCAAGCCTGCCGAGCAAACCCCGCTGGGCATTTGCGTGCTGATGGAGCTGATCGGCGACCTGCTGCCGCCGGGCGTGCTCAACGTCGTGCAAGGCTTCGGCAAAGAAGCTGGCGAGGCGCTGGCGACCAGCAAGCGCATCGCCAAAATTGCCTTCACCGGCTCGACCCCGGTCGGCTCGCACATCATGAAATGCGCGGCGGAAAACATCATCCCATCCACCGTGGAACTGGGCGGCAAGTCGCCGAACATCTTCTTCGAAGACATCATGCAGGCGGAGCCGAGCTTCATCGAGAAAGCCGCTGAAGGTCTGGTGCTGGCATTCTTCAACCAGGGCGAAGTGTGCACCTGCCCTTCCCGCGCACTGGTGCAGGAATCGATCTACGACGAATTCATGCAGGCCGTGATGAAGAAAGTCAGCCAGATCAAACGTGGCGACCCGCTGGACACCGACACCATGGTCGGCGCCCAGGCATCGGAACAGCAATTCGACAAGATCCTCTCGTACCTGGAAATCGCCAAGGGCGAAGGCGCGGAACTGCTGACCGGCGGCAAGGTGGAAAAACTCGAGGGCAGCCTGGCCACCGGTTATTACATCCAGCCGACCCTGCTCAAGGGCACCAACAAGATGCGCGTGTTCCAGGAAGAAATCTTCGGCCCGGTGGTGAGCATCACCACCTTCAAGGACGAAGCCGAAGCCTTGGCGATTGCCAACGACACCGAGTTCGGCCTCGGCGCCGGCCTGTGGACCCGCGACATCAACCGCGCCTACCGCATGGGCCGGGCGATCAAGGCCGGTCGCGTGTGGACCAACTGCTACCACCTGTATCCGGCGCATGCCGCATTCGGCGGTTACAAGAAGTCCGGCGTCGGGCGTGAAACCCACAAAATGATGCTCGACCATTATCAGCAGACCAAGAACCTGCTGGTGAGCTACGACATCAATCCGTTGGGATTCTTCTGATCCTGCGATGCTGATCGTTCCCACGCAGAGCGTGGGAACGATCAGGTTCCTGGCTGTAGCCGGGCCAATAAAACAATAAAAATGGTGAACCCTATGCCAAGCGAATCCCCGGCCGGCGCTCCGGCGACCGGCTCCTCCGTCGACTTCGAAAAAGTCGGCACCGATTATTTCCAACAACGCGAACTGAAAAAAGGCGCCGCCGGCTGGGTCCTGCTGGTGGGCCTCGGCGTCGCTTATGTGATTTCCGGCGACTACGCCGGCTGGAATTTCGGCCTCGCCCAAGGTGGCTGGGGCGGCATGTTTCTCGCCACGCTGCTGATGGCGACCATGTACCTGTGCATGTGCTTTTCCCTGGCCGAACTGTCGTCGATGATTCCCACCGCCGGCGGCGGCTACGGTTTCGCCCGCAGTGCTTTCGGACCGTGGGGCGGGTTTCTCACCGGCACCGCGATCCTCATCGAGTACGCCATCGCCCCCGCTGCCATCGCGGTGTTCATCGGCGCCTACTGCGAGTCGCTGTTCGGTATTGGCGGCTGGATGATCTACCTGGCGTTCTACATCATCTTCATCGCCATCCATATTTTCGGGGTCGGCGAAGCGCTCAAGCTGATGTTCATCATTACCGCCGTCGCCGCGCTGGCGCTGGGTGTGTTTCTGGTGGCGATGGTGCCGCACTTCGACGTCGCCAATCTGCTCGACATCCCGGTGACCACTGCGGTCGGCGCCAGTCCGTTTCTGCCGTTCGGCTACGTCGGCGTGTGGGCGGCGATTCCCTATGCGATCTGGTTTTTCCTTGCCGTTGAAGGCGTGCCATTGGCCGCAGAAGAAACCAAAAACCCCAAGCGCGATCTGCCGCGTGGCCTGATCGGGGCAATGCTGGTGCTGCTGATGTTCGCCCTGCTGATTCTGATCGTCGGCCCCGGCGGCGCTGGTGCGAATTCGCTGCTGACGTCGGGTAACCCGCTGGTCGAAGCACTGAGCAAGGCCTACGGTGGCTCGACGTGGATGGGCAGCTTCGTCAATCTCGTCGGCCTGGCGGGGCTGATCGCCAGTTTCTTCTCGATCATCTACGCCTACTCGCGGCAGATCTTCGCGCTGTCGCGGGCCGGTTATCTGCCGCGCAAACTGTCGCAGACCAACAAAAGCAAGGCGCCGGTGCTGGCCCTGGTGATTCCCGGCATCATCGGCTTTGGTCTGTCGCTGACCGGTCAGGGCGACTTGCTGATTCTGGTCGCGGTATTCGGCGCAACCATTTCCTACGTGTTGATGATGGCCGCGCACATCACCCTGCGTATCCGGCGCCCCAAAATGGACCGGCCGTACCGCACGCCGGGTGGCATTTTCACCTCGGGTGTGGCGCTGGTATTGGCGTGCATCGCCGTGGTGGCGGGCTTCCTCGTCGATCCACGGGTGGTGATCGGCGCAGCGATCATCTATGGAGTGTTAATTGCTTACTTTGCTTTCTACAGTCGGCATCACTTGGTAGCAGGCACGCCGGAAGAAGAATTCGCGGCGATTCAAAAAGCTGAACAAGCCTTGCACTGATTGTCGAAAACCACGGCGCAGACGCATTCTGCGCCGTCACGGAGAACGCTGAATGGCCAGTTTTGCTCACACGGTCGGCGCGCAGACTTACCGCTTCGACAGCCTCAAAGACGTCATGGCCAAGGCCAGCCCCGCCCGCTCGGGGGATTTTCTCGCCGAGATCGCCGCGCTCAACGACGGCGAACGGGTGGCCGCGCAAATGGCCCTGGCGGACATCCCGCTCGCCCACTTCCTGCAAGAAGCGCTGATTCCCTACGAAGCCGATGAAGTCACTCGGCTGATCATCGACACCCACGACAAGCAAGCCTTCGCCGTGGTCAGCCACCTCACCGTTGGCGGCTTTCGCGACTGGCTGCTCAGTGATGCGGCGGACGAAACCAGCCTGCGCGCCCTCGCCGCCGGTTTGACCCCGGAAATGGTCGCCGCCGTGTCGAAGATCATGCGCGTGCAGGATCTGGTGCTGGTCGCGCAGAAAATCCGCGTGGTCACCCAATTTCGCGGCACCCTCGGTTTACGCGGGCGCCTGTCGACCCGCCTGCAACCCAACCACCCGACCGACGAGCCGTCCGGCATCGCCGCGAGCATTCTCGACGGCCTGCTCTACGGCAACGGCGATGCGATGATCGGGGTCAACCCGGCCACCGACAGCATCGCTTCGATCTGCGCGATGCTGGAGATGCTCGACGCGATCATCCAGCGCTACGACATCCCGACCCAAGCCTGCGTGCTGACCCACGTCACCACCTCGATCGAGGCGATCAACCGTGGCGTGCCGCTGGATCTGGTGTTCCAGTCGATTGCCGGCACTGAGGCTGCCAATGCCAGTTTCGGTATCAATCTGAATGTCTTGCAGGAAGGCTACGACGCCGGGCTCAGTCTCAAGCGCGGCACACTCGGGCAGAACATGATGTATTTCGAAACCGGTCAGGGCAGCGCGCTGTCGGCCAACGCCCACCACGGCGTCGATCAACAGACCTGCGAGACAAGGGCCTACGCCGTGGCGCGACATTTCAAGCCGTTCCTGGTGAACACCGTCGTAGGATTTATCGGCCCGGAGTACCTGTACAACGGCAAGCAGATCATCCGCGCCGGCCTTGAAGATCACTTCTGCGGCAAGCTGCTCGGTGTGCCGATGGGCTGCGACATCTGCTACACCAACCACGCCGAAGCCGATCAGGACGACATGGACACCCTGCTGACGTTGCTCGGCGTCGCCGGGATCAACTTCATCATGGGCATCCCCGGCTCCGACGACATCATGCTCAATTACCAGACCACTTCGTTTCACGACGCTTTGTACGCCCGCCAGACCCTGGGCCTGAAACCGGCGCCGGAGTTCGAGCAATGGCTGGCCAACATGGGCATCTTCACCCAGGCGGACGGCAAGGTTCGCTTCGGCAACAATCTGCCGCCGGCCTTCCGCCAGGCCTTGGCGCACTTGGGATGAGTCTTATGGAAAAACCTCCGGTCGATCCGCAAAACCCATGGCTGGAACTGCGCCGCCTGACCCCGGCACGCATTGCCCTGGGCCGCACCGGCACCAGTCTGCCGACGCGGGCGCAGCTGGATTTTCAGTTTGCCCACGCCCAGGCCCGCGATGCCGTGCACCTGGCCTTCGATCACAGCGAAATCAGCGCACAACTGAGCGAGCGCGGGCGGGAAACCCTGGCACTGCAAAGCGCCGCGCCGGACCGACACACCTATCTGCAACGCCCGGACCTGGGGCGCAAGCTCAGCGATGAATCGGCGCAGACCTTGCGCGACTACGCCAGCCAACATCCGGGCGGGGTCGATCTGGTGATGGTCGTCGCTGATGGCCTGTCGGCACTGGCGGTGCATCGCCACACCCTGCCGTTCGTGACACGCCTGGAAGAACAGATGAGCGGCGACGGCTGGTCCGTGGCGCCGGTGGTGCTGGTCGAGCAGGGTCGCGTCGCCATCGGTGACGAGATCGGCCAACTGCTCGGGGCGAAAATGGTGGTGATGCTGATCGGCGAGCGCCCGGGCCTGAGTTCACCGGACAGCCTCGGGCTGTATTTCACCTACGCGCCGAAGGTCGGCCTCACCGACGCCTATCGCAATTGCATTTCCAATGTTCGGCTTGAAGGTTTGAGCTACGGCATGGCGGCGCATCGCTTGCTGTATCTGATGCGCGAGGCGTGTCGGCGCCAGCTGTCGGGGGTCAACCTGAAGGATGAAGCTCAGCTGCACACATTGGAGGCGGACGACGCTGTCGACATGAAAGGCAACTTCCTGCTCGATCCACCGCCAGCCTGAACCGTTTCCGCATTGCCTTTCTGCGCTGCTTTCAGGCAGGATCGACGCACGGCCGCCCGGGTTTCCCATCGCCGTCAGAGCAGTTGAAGACAGCCACTTGAAGACGAGACCTATCATGCGGATTATTCAAGCGACCCTCGAACATCTGGATTTGCTGACTCCTTTGTTCGTCAAATATCGCGAGTTCTACGGCTCCCTGCCTTACCCGGATTCCTCCCGCGCGTTCCTCGAAAAACGCCTGCGCCGCAAAGAGTCGGTGATCTATCTGGCCCTGGCCGACGATGACGACAAGAAACTCATGGGCTTCTGCCAGCTCTATCCGAGCTTTTCGTCGCTGTCGCTCAAACGCGTGTGGATTCTCAACGATATCTACGTTGCCGAAGATGCGCGCCGGCAACTGGTCGCCGACAACCTGATCCGCACTGCGAAGAAAATGGCCAAGGAAACCCAGGCCGTGCGCATGCGCGTATCGACCAGCGCAAACAACGAAGTGGCGCAGAAAACCTACGAATCAATCGGCTTCAAGGAAGACACCGAGTTCAAGAACTACGTACTGCCAATCAGCGACGAGCTCTGACTCCAACGGCTTCGGTGATGAGGGAGTTCGCTCCCTCGCCACGGCCGCCCCTTCCCTGACAATTGCTCACTTCGCGACACTCCCCGCTACAAAACCGGCGCGCTTTTCAGCGGTCAGACCGTATAATCCCGATCTTTCCGGCTTGTAAGAAAAACTACACCCCGCTGTAGGCTTACACGAAGTCATCCGCACAGGCCTGCCGAGTCGGGCCGTCATACAGGTGCCCCCATGGATTTCAACCCGCTCGACCTTATCCTGCATCTCGATGTGTATCTCGATTTGCTGGTGAACAACTATGGGCCATGGATCTACGCCATCCTGTTTCTGGTGATCTTCTGTGAAACCGGTCTGGTGGTGATGCCGTTCCTGCCGGGTGACTCGCTGCTGTTCATCGCTGGCGCAGTGGCGGCCGGCGGTGGCATGGATCCGGTGCTGCTCGGCGGCCTGCTGATGCTGGCGGCGATCATGGGCGACAGTACCAACTACGTGATCGGACGCACGGCCGGGGAGAAGCTGTTCAGCAACCCGAACTCGAAAATCTTCCGTCGCGACTACCTGCAAAAAACCCACGACTTCTACGACAAGCACGGCGGCAAGACCGTGACCATGGCGCGTTTCCTGCCGATCATCCGCACCTTCGCGCCGTTCGTCGCGGGCGTGGCGCGGATGCCGTACCCGCGTTTCTTCGGCTTCAGCGTGCTCGGCACCATTCTCTGGGTCGGCGGTCTGGTCACTCTGGGTTACTTCTTCGGCAACGTGCCGTTCATCAAGAAAAACCTCTCGTTACTGGTGGTGGCAATCATCCTGCTGTCGCTGGTGCCGATGATCATCGGCGTGGTGCGCAGCCGGTTCGGCGGCACCAAAGTGCAATCGCACTGAACCGATGTGGTCACTGAGCGCCTGGCGACGCCGGCGCCTCCTGGCCAGGCACCCGATTGCCGACGACCTGTGGCAACGGGTGCGCCATCAACTCTCCTTCCTCGATGGCATCAGCGCTGCTGAAGACCAGTGGTTGCGCGAGGCCTGCGTGCTGTTTCTCGACGACAAACACCTGACCGCCCTGCCCGGTGTCGAACTGCATCAGGAACAACGCCTGCTGCTCGCCGCGCAAGCACAGTTGCCGCTGCTGCATCTCGGTGATCTGAACTGGTACCAGGGTTTCCACGAGATCGTGCTGTACCCGGATGACTTTCTCAGCCCGCAACGTCATCGCGATGCCAGCGGCGTCGAGCATGAGTGGGACGGCGAACACAGCGGCGAAGCCTGGCAACAGGGGCCGGTGATTCTCGCCTGGCCCGGCGTACAGGCCAGCGGTGGCTGGGAAGGCTACAACCTGGTGATCCACGAACTGGCGCACAAGCTCGATATGCTCAACGGCGACGCCAACGGCCTGCCGCCACTGCACACCGACATGCGCGTCAGCGACTGGGCTGAAGTGATGCAGGCCGCCTACGACGACCTCAACCGCCAGCTCGACCACGATCCCGACGCCGAAACCGCCATCGATCCCTACGCCGCCGAGAACCCGGCCGAGTTCTTCGCCGTCACCAGCGAATACTTCTTCAGCGCCCCGGATCTGCTCCACGAGGCTTATCCACAGGTCTACTTGCAACTGCAGCTTTTCTACCGGCAGGATCCGTTGGGCAGACTGCGGCAACTTCAGGCCACAGACCCGGTCTATCAGGCGCACGACTAAGCTCTGCACGACTTCTGGTACGTGGCGTCGACGTAGGAATGTGCCTATAATCGCCGCCACTTTTTGGTCAATCCGGCCAAGTGTTTTTGGTCAACTACGGGGGCAACGCCCAATGAGCTACAGCAAGATTCCGGCTGGCAAAGACCTGCCGAACGACATCTACGTCGCGATCGAGATCCCGGCCAACCACGCGCCGATCAAATACGAAATCGACAAAGACAGCGATTGCCTGTTCGTTGACCGTTTCATGGCCACCCCAATGTTCTACCCGGCCAACTACGGTTACATCCCGAACACCCTGGCTGACGACGGTGATCCCCTCGACGTGCTGGTCGTGACCCCTTACCCGGTAGCGCCAGGCTCGGTAATCCGCGCCCGTCCGGTCGGCATCCTGAACATGACCGACGACGGCGGCGGCGATGCCAAAGTCATCGCCGTGCCACACGACAAACTGTCGCAGCTGTACGTCGATGTGAAGGAATACACCGACCTGCCACCCCTGCTGATCCAGCAGATCGAGCACTTCTTCGCGAACTACAAGGATCTCGAGAAGGGCAAGTGGGTCAAGATCGAAGGCTGGGCCGGCGCAGACGCCGCCCGCGAAGCGATCACCAAGTCGGTTGCCGCCTACAAGGGCTAAGCAATTGCGCTTTGCGTGACGCTTGAAAAAAACCCCGGATTTCCGGGGTTTTTTGTTATTGGCGTCTGCATAATCGACTCGGTTGTTCAGGTCGATGTAACTCGAAATACACCTTGGTCGGCCCCCTCTCCCTCCGGGAGAGGGTTGGGGTGAGGGGCTCTTGAAAAAGCCCGACTAAACAAATCGTTTAAATTCCTACATGCAGTTTTAATCTGTTTAATTTCCCACAAGTACGTCTTACATCCCGTCGCAAAATACAGGCTTTTTTTGAACGCCCGGTTTATTCAAACCGCTATAGTCCGGCCGTAGACTCCGTGTTTATGAGAAAGAACACTAGCGGTCCACGATTCAAGGCACTCCTGGAAGCAGCGAACATCAGCACCACGGATTTCGCAAGGTTCTGGGGCACGGAAGCCCAAAACGTTCATAACTGGTACACCCGGGGCGTCCCGGCGTATCGCATGGAAGAAGTCTCACGCCTGTTGTCGGTCAATAGTGAATGGCTGAAAACCGGGGAAGGCGTCAAGGAGGTCGCGCGCCTGCACCCACCCGCCAGCAACGGCGACACATTCGATGCCCAGTCCATCTGCGGCGTCTACACCGTCATCAACCCCAGCGACATTGACTTGGCATTTTTCAAGGAAACCCCGATCGCCAACGGCGACGGCAAAACCCACGTCATCCTCGACCCCGACCAATCCCTGCGCCTGCCCCGCGCCCACCTCGATCAACTCGACATCCAGCACGCCAACGCCATCTGCGCGCACATGATCGGCAACAGCATGGCCGATCGCATCGAAGACGGCTCCATCGTCGCCATCGACCGCGGTCTGACCCAGGTCGTCGACGGCGAAATCTACGCCGTAGAGCACGACGGCATGCTGCGCATCAAATACCTGCACCGCATGCCCGGCAACGGCTTGCGCATGCGCAGCCACAACAGCGCCGAATACCCCGACGAGGTCTTCCGGCCGGCGCAGATCGAAGAGCAGCGGATTCACATTCTTGGCTGGGTGTTCTGGTGGTCGACACTGGGCAAGCGCCGGCCGGTGGTGCCGTTTCTATGACAGTTCATTCGAACCTGTGGTAGCGGGCTTGCCCGCGAATAGGCCCTGACAACCGGTACAAATCCCGAGTTTGTAGCGCTTCAGTCGCTCTAAACCGCACTCGAGGCTGGGAATCCAGAGCAAAACTCAGTATCCTGCGCCCCACATTCGCGCATCGACCCGCCCAGCGGCTCGGATGACGCCCGACGCGGCAGACCAACGTCTGACCAAGTCCCACAGCCGGACGCAGATCCGGATGTACGTTTTGAAGGCTGGCGCGGTTTACCAAAAATAAACCAAGCCAGTCCCCGAGAAGCCGGCCACAAGCCGGCTTTTTAATGCCTGCAAAAAGGCTACGCCTCTCGCTTGGAAGGAATCGAACAAGCTGGGCACCACTGTTCCGAAACGCTTCACAAGGAAGTTAAAACGTGCGATTCGCCCCTCGTTTCACACTGCTTGGACCGGTCATCCTGATCGCTGCGATGAGTTTTTATCTCTCAGGCTGCGTCGGTGCCATCGTGGCTTTGCCTGAGAAAACCACACTCAGAACTGACGAGTACAAAGCTCTAAGTGCTCGTTCGCTCACGCCAGCGATTACCCGAACCGCGCAATCAGCGCCTACCCGTGAATGGTGTGGCATCACGGTTTGGGCGTTGATCATTCCTGTTCCGCTGAAATTGCCCGTGTGTACGTCGTATTCCGAGCAGTCCTTTGGCAGTGACGAGTCCGGCAATGAAATTGTTTTGCTCTATTCAAAACAAACGGTGCCGTCGCCGTTCTACGCCTGCGGGCCGTTCATGATGCTGGGCCCGATTGTGCATGGTTATCAGGGCAACGCGCTTTGCGGCGTTTTTCCTGATTAGCCGGATTCACGGATAACTGAACGACTTCACCAACGTCAGCTCCCCCGCCGTCCGCATCGGCACTACAAACGTCTCCATCTTCTCGCTCGGCGTGCCTTCTTCTGTGATGACCGTCACCTGCGCCGTGGTCAGCGCCTGCACCGCTTCATCCCCACCTTCGTCATCTCCGCGATATCCGCCGCCGTAATAATTCACATAGACCAGATACTGCCCTTTGATCGGCGCGGGCATGGCGGCGATTTCCGGGCCGTAGCCAGTGGTGACGTCGACGTCGAGGGCGGCGCCGTTGGGTGCGACGCGGTTGCCGTACCAGATGTGGGCGCCGTCGGGGGTGACGAGATGCAGGTCGAGGTCGGTGCCGTCACTGTCCCAGGCCAGCAGGACGCGCAGTTTGGCCGGGGTGGCGCCGCCACGGGCGTTGAGGAATTGGGTGCGGTGGCGTTGCTGGCCGTCGGCGCTGCGCACTTCGACGCTGTTGCTGCCGTTGGGGAAGGAGAACGGGCGATCGAAGCCGCCGGCGGGGTCGATTTTCAGCGGCATGCTGACGCCGTTGACGATCAGGCGGCCGGGTTCGTTGTTCTTCGGCACGGCTTTGATCTGGCCGCTGATTCTGGCGGTATTGGCCTGGCCAAGCGGTGTGTTGACCGACGAGGCCGGGTAGTTGACGGTCTGGCGAAAGCTCTCGCCCTCGCCTTGCGGAGCGCCGCTGCGCCAGCCGCCCACCGGGGTGTCGAGTTTGACGCCATCGGCGGCGAACGCTTGCGGCAGTACGTTGAGGGCACAGAGCAGCAGCAAGACCTGTGGATAACGGAGTGTCATGGTCTATTCCAGCAAAAGGTGACGGGCGAGCCCTTCGATGTAGGTTTCATCCTGGCCGTTGGGGTGTGCTTCGAAGGCCAGGTGCAGATATTCGTGGGTCAGATCGAGGCGATCCTGCAGGGTCAGTACGCCGCGCACGTAAATGCGCTGGCGTTCGCGGTCGACGAAGGGTCGGCCGAAGGCGAGTTTGCATACGGCGAAAGTGCTGACTTCGTTGTAGCCGGTTTCGCTTTCAAGCCTCGGACGCCAGCCGCGTCGCTGCTTTTGCAGCCAGTCTTGCGCGGCGGGCAATGCTTCGCAGGAAGCGACCGGGTTGTCCCAAC
Source organism: Pseudomonas sp. CCNWLW23 (assembly GCF_037095675.1). NCBI lineage: Bacteria > Pseudomonadati > Pseudomonadota > Gammaproteobacteria > Pseudomonadales > Pseudomonadaceae > Pseudomonas > Pseudomonas sp. CCNWLW23. Next base: position 131,669 of record NZ_JBAWKM010000010.1, read on the forward strand.
GGCTGAGGCTGGCGCGTGGATAGGCGTGCAGCAGAATCGCGTCGAAACGTTGGCCGGCGTTCGCTTGCTCGACGGCTTGCTGCCAGGCGAGTTTGTCCGGGCCGGGCTGGTCGGAGTGATAGGTGACGGTGCTGCCGGCCAGTACCAGGTCCGCCGTCCACGCCGCGATGTTGCGTGACTCGGCCGAGGCTGGACGCGGGGCGACGCGCTGGCGATTGCTGCTGTCGTCGATGCTCAGGCAGTCGCCGTTGCGCGTGGCGTTTTGCAGCAGATAAGTGCGGATCGCTACGGCCAGCGCCTTAGCGGCTTCGG
>NZ_JBAWKM010000010.1:132080-203665 GCF_037095675.1 Pseudomonas sp. CCNWLW23
CGCGAGCGACATATTCTTCGCGATCAAGTCTTGCGACGAGTTTGTCGTTGAGCAGAAACAGTTCGCCATCGCTGTGGATGTCCAGCGCATTGCCGTTGGCGAATTCGACGCGGTAGTCGCCGCGCAATGGCCCGGACGTGGCGACACGGTCCCCGACCAGAACCTTCGAAACCGGATATTTCGAAAACAGCCCGACTTCCACACAACGCCCCGTGTCCGCTGGCCACGCCGTCGGCAACACGCTGGCCAGCGCCTGACCGTAGTGACGCAGAACCATTTGACTGGTACCGCGCCCACCCGCCCAGATCGGTGCGCCGTCGGCGCTCCAGCCGGCGAATCCACCTTGCCGCGATTGTGCATCCTGGTCGCCGAGCCAGCTCCAGGTCTTCACCCGCAGGCGTCCGCCCAACTCGCCGACAACATTGCCGTCCGCCGCGTTCAGCACGACATCGAGCAGCACGCGGCGCATCTGTTCCTGCGCTGGCAGCAACGCCAGAACGCTCAATAACTCGGCAACCGAAACCCTTGTTGCCGGTTGCACGGCTGGCAAATCCAGCAACCACGACGGCGCTTGCCGCGCCTGCCAATACGCTCGCCAATCCGTCGCTGCAATGCCCAACCGCGCCGGTTCGAAATACAGACCGCAGGATTTCACCAGCGCCTGATCCCGCTCTATCCTGCCGCCCGCCGAGCAGCAATAAACTTCTTCTTTGGACTGCCCGCGACATTCATACGCCGGTTCCTGTGCACCGGTATCCACCAGCCACGCGTAGACGAACAACTTCCACAGACTGCCCAGCGGCGCATCCAGCGACGCTGGCAACGGTTCGCGCTTGGTCAGTTGCGTCTGACTCAACGACAACAAGTCGCCCTGATAGGCCACGCGCAACGGCTCGTCCTGCGCTGTCGCCAGCGCAGGCATCACACCCATCAGCAGCCACAACAGCGGCCGGCGCATGTCAGTTGACCGTGACCTGACCGAGGGCGGCTTTCGCCTCCTGGGCCTGATGCTGCGGTGCATACACTTGCTTGAAGCGTACCGGCGGCAGGTTGAACTGGCCCTTCTGCGAGAAGCGCACCAGATGACGCAGGCGCAACTCACCACTCAGCGCGTCGACCGGCACCGCGTATGCCAGTTGTCCCGGTTCGAAACGCGCCTTCTCCAGCGCGGTCGGTTCGGTGCCGTCCTTGCCCTGCAACTTGATGCCCCACGTCGTGCGCTCGACATCCGCGCCCGGTGGCAACGGCACTTCAAGCATGCCATAGCGCAGCGGTTTCGCTGCCTTGCTGGTGAGGATCACCTCGTCCAGGTACAGGCTGTCGCTGGACAACGGTTTAGTGCCGACCGGCTCGAGTTTGTAGGTGAACGCTTCGTCGCCCGGCACCAGACGCGACAGGCGCCGGGTGATGGTCACGGCCATTGGATCGACCTGCGGCTGTTGCGTCTGGAAGCTCAGCGCTGCACGCAGCGGTCGCTCTTGCGTGCCGGACACGCTCAGCACGCTCGGCAGCGGCGTCGCACCTTGCCATGTCCAGTACATCTCGCCGCTGGCCCCGTAGTTTTTCTTCCAGCCTTCACCCGGCATCAGCGCGATGGTCGGCGAGGCCTGAGCGATGCTGCGTTGCAGCCAGGTCAGCGCTAGTGCACGTTCCAGTGTCGATTGCTGCGGCAGTAACCGTTGCAGCAACGCCGTGGCGCGAGCCTGATCAAACGGTTGCAGCGACAGGTTCAGCGCTTCGACGAAGGGCTGCGAGCTGACCGCCAGACGTTGTTGCGCTGCGCCCAGTTGCCGATTGAACGCCTCCGGCAAAGCAACTTTCGCCTGCGAGGCCAACGATGCAGTGAGTACCCGTGCCGTCGCCAGACCAAGTGCCGAATCCGGGTCGTTCATCACCAGACTGTCCTGGCCGTCGTCGAGCAAGGTTTCGGCAGCGCCTTCACCGGCCTTGGCCAGATCGTCGATCAAACCGCTGAGCAGCGTGTTCACTGGCAGCTGCATCTGTTTGGCGAACGACAGAATCAGCGCCCGTTGCAGCAATGGTGTATTCGGCGCTTGCTTGGCATAGACCTCCAGCACCCGCTGCCAGTGCTCCGGCGGCAGGGTCAGGTCGAGTACGCGGCTGGCATTCCAGTCGGCGTAATAGGCATAGGCGGTGAGAAATGCATCCGGCTCGCCGTCGTAGCCCCACCAGGTGAAGCTCGCCGACGGCCCGGCCATTTGCACCAGGCGCAGGCGGCTGTTCTGCATGATCAGGCGCAAGCGATCGCGAATCTGCGGGTTCGACGCCAGCGATGGATAGGCGATGCTCAACGGCAGCAAGCGACTGGCGGTCTGCTCGACGCCGCCGTACGGGTAGCCGAGCAGATCATCGAGGGCGGAACGGAACAGCGCTTGCGGACTGTCATCCAGACGCAGGCGGATATCCGTGGCATCCGCCGGCAAACTCAATGGCGTATCGCCGCTGACCACGTCGAGGCTTTGTGTCTGGGTGACCTGCCAGCCTTCACCGGTGGCACTCAAGCGCACAGCCAGGGCATCGGCGACTTTGCCATCCTGCACCAGCTCCGCCGTCCACTCGCCAGAGGCCAAAGCGAACGCCGGCAGTGGCAGGTAATTGATGCCGCTGTTCAGAGTCACCGGCATACGTTGTTCGTTACCGGCATAGTGAGTCACCAGTTCAGCCTTGACCGGTTTCTCTGCCTGACTGAAAGCGAACACGCCCAGTTGCGGCTGATCGCCCTTGCGGAATTTGCTCGGCCCGCTCCACTTCAGGTACAGCGGTTTTTCCGAACGGACAAACTGCTTCTTCTGCCCGACCTGACCGTCATCGGCAATCGCCCGCGCGGTGATGCGCCAGCGGGTCAGCGAGTCCGGCATCTTGAAGGTGAAGCGGGTTTTGCCGTCGGCGCCGGTCAACAACTCCGGCTGCCACGCAGCGGTGTCGACGTCTTCACGGCGCGGACGCTCAAGCACTTTCACGCCGCGCTCGCTGCGATTGGCCTTGCCCGGTGCGCCGGGGCTGCCCGGCAATGCCACGTCGTAGCTGATGAATGACAGGCTGGCACTGGTGCGCACGTTGTTGCGCCGCGGGTGATAGAAGAACTGGTCGATGCTAGGCGCGACTTCCGGTTGCAGCGCGTAGACCATTTCGTCGACCACGCTGACCGTCAGATGCGCCGGAACCGCTTTGCCGGCGAACTGCGTGGTCAGGTCGACCGTGACCGTATCGCCCGGCAGGTACACCGCTTTGTCGGTGCTGATCGCCACGTCGATTTGCGGCGCGACCACTTTGATCCCGGCGTTCTGGAAACTGTACTGACCGCCCTTGGTATAGAGCACGGAGAAGGTCAGGTTCGGCGCGAAGTTATCCTTCACCGCAATGCGCGCGCGGTATTGGGTGTCGCTGAGTTTTTCCAGCTTCAACCAGTCAGCGCCCTTGGCCAGCAGCGCAGTGGCCTCGACCTTGTCGCGCTCCAGCGACAGCAATGCATCGCTGACCGGCTCAGGGAAGGTGATCAGCGCCAGCGCTTCTTCGCCCGCCTTGTACTCGGGCTTGTCGAGGACGATTTCCACGGTACCCGGCACCGCTTTCACGCCGTCGCCGGTGACCGAATGGCCGGTGGCGCCGAGGACGCGACCGTGTTGATCCTTCAGCGTCAGGTTGTAGGTGCCCGGACGTTCGAAGGCGAGGCTGAAGCCTTTGTCCGTTGCGGCGAGTTTGCCTTCGCCGGTGCTCTGATCTTCCAGGCGCACCCAGGCGTAGCTGCTCGGCGTTACGGCTTTGCTCTGTTCGGTGCCAGCCTCATTCGCGTAGCTGAAGGCAACCTTGTCACCGACCGCGCTGAAACGCTGCGGCGCGCTCAAGCGGAAGCTCGCCGCGCCACGGTCGATGAGGATTTCCTTGGTGGTCTTGACCCGATACGCCGCGCCGTCGCTGGCGAACACGGTGAGCATGTAGCGGCTCGGTTTTTCCGCCGCTGGCAGATCCAGTGTCGCGTTGCCTTTACTGTCGGTAGTCAGTTCGGTGCTGGTCAGTTCCACCGGAAATTGCCCGAGGTATTGCAGCTCGTTGTCGACCATCGACAGTTGCTGGGCGCGCAGGCTCAGGCTCAATTTCGCGTTGGCCACCGGTTTGCCGTCCGGGTAGAGCAGCACCAGACTGCCTTTCACCGGCTCACCGGTGCGGTAATCCTGCTTGGCCAGATTCAGCGAGATCTCGAAGTGCGGCTTGATGTATTCGGCAACGCGGAAAGCACTGCTGTAGGCCTGCTCCTTGTAGTTGAAACGGATCTCGTAACCACCGGCCACGGCGTTATCCGGCAACTGGAAACGGCCCTGAGTACCTGCTTTCGAATCAAGCTTCAGATCGAGGGTTTGCAGTTCGGTCCCCGTGGCATCAAGCACGCTGACACTGACATCCGCCGCGCCCGGCAGAACCGAATCCCGGGCATTCTTGAACTCGCGACCGACGATTTTCAACGACACCCAATCGCCCGGGCGATACAGCGGCCGGTCGGTGAAGGCATAGAGTTTGGTGTCGTAGATTTCGCTGTCGTAATAGAAGTTTTCCGAGACGAACACGCCGCCCTCTTCGTCCTCGCCGATGACGAACGAGCGCTCCGGGCTGACGTGTTTCAGGCGCAGCAAACCATCGGCATCGGTAGCACCGCTGCTCATCACGCCGAGGCCATCGGTCCACAGCACATTGACCTTCGGCACCGAGCTGCCCTCGTGTTTGCGCGCGGCCCAGACCAGCAGTTCATCGCCGGCAATCTTGCTCACCGCGACCGTATTGGAGACGAAAACCATGGTGGTCGCGCGGTACTTGCCGATCAGCGCTTCAACCAGATACAACCCCGGCTTCAGGTTACCCAACGGGATGTACACGTTGCCCGGTGCGACGCTGACAAAGTCGCTGGACGAGCCGGCCAGATTGACCCCGGCCGGCGGCTGAATCGGCTTGGCCTGCCACAGCGGATAACGGAACTGGCTGACCACCGGCAAACCCGGGATCAGCGCGAATTGCGGCTGCGCGTCGTATGGCGTCGGCGCGGCCATGGCCTCGCCCATTTTCAGCTCCGGCACTTCTTCGGTGACCTGCTTGCGCGACTCGTAGGAGAACGCACGCTGCATCACCCGCCGGGATTTGCGATACCAGTTGTCCCACAGATAGGCGAGGGTGTTGGACAGACCTTCGCCCTTGAACTGGCCGTCGCTGACGACGCGATGCAGGTTCTTCTGGCGCTTGAGGAAATCCAGCGGCTTGTCGATGCGATACACGCGAATGTCGGCGCCGCCGTACGGTTCCATGCGAAAGCGCCGGTAGTCACGACCCGGGGCTTCGAGGCGGACCATCGCCGGCTCGTCGCTGGCAAAACTGCTATCGGCGAGCAAGAAAAAACTCTCACCGGCCACCGGCGTGTAATTGCTCGGCTCCACCGAGTCTTCGGCGTTGACGCAGGTAAACGGCAGCAACAACGCCAACAGCAAGGAAATTCGCGAACAGATACGCAACATGCGGGCACCGGTCATTGGGAAAGAAAGTTCAGTCGATAGACGCCGATGAAGTTGGGGTTGGCTGCGTCGGGTATCCATCGGGTGTCCTTCCATGTCATGAGTTGCTGCAGGCTTGCCGAACGCATGCCGTTGTCAGTGGGGGTGGTGGTGCCGGTGTGATAGGCGATGTAGCGGCCCATCCAGATCATCAGGTGCTGGTCGTCGCCCTGATCGAAAAACATCAGGTCACCGGGCCGCGCCTGCGACACATCGCGGCCGACCAGATGGCTGTTGAACTGAATCAGTTTGATCGCGTTGACGTACGGCCCGACCTTGCCGCCGCCCTGCTGCCACTGTTGCGCGAGCTTGCGTTGCTCGTCGCTCAGCGCCAGTTCCGGCGGCAGATAGCGATTGGACAGGCCATTGCTGCGCAGCCATTTGTCGTCATGGACTTTCAGCGCTTCGTTGGCGGCAAAGCGCACCAGCCCGGCGCAGTCCTGCTGATACCAGCGCGGGCTCGGACCTTGGCTTAATTGCTCTTGAGCAATACGCACAAACCAGGCGCGAAACACCTGGGATTGCGCCGGGTCGAGCGCTGGCGCTTCAACCGCACGGGCGCCTGCGCTCAGCAGCAACGCAAGCAAGCCGAGGCTGCGGATCAGTGCGCTCACAGCGCTTTCCATTCCAGCGGCAGCCATTGCCAGTGGCCGTCAGGCTCGCTGCCTTCGGGCAGGGTCAGGGCATATTTGCCGTAGCCGCCGAGGGTGCGCAGTTTCGGCATCAGGTAGGTTTGCGCAGCGTTATAAAACACCGGCTCCATGTCCTGCGGCAGGCTGTCGAGGGTTTCGCGCTGCATCAGTTGCGCCATCGCGTCCGGGCCGAAGTAGATCGGCATCAGTACGTCTTTTGGCAAAACGTCGGCCATCGGCGGGAAGCGCTTGTCGAGAGTGCCGAGGGCTTTGTCGACGAGTTTGTCGTCGAGGGAGAACAGCAGCGTCGAGCCATGACGGGCAAGGCTGACTTTCATGAACGCCTTGCCGGAAATCGCCTCCGGGTTTTCAGCGGTCTTCGCCGCGTACGGACCGAAACTGGAACTGACCTGACGCTGCCAGACGTGGCTCTGGCCTTCCTGCTTGTCGATCACCGGGAATACGCTTTCGGCGACATTGGCTTCGAACGCGCCGACCATCGAACCGAACAACTTGCCCAGATCACCGTCAAGCTTGCTGCTGTCTTCGTCTTTGAGGCTGGCGACCAGCAACGGTGTGTATAACCGCGAATCGGCGTACCAGCACAGGCCGGCCGCGCCAGCGACGTGTTCGGTCAGCGTTTGCGCAACAGCTTCATCGGCACCGAGCTTGATCAATATCGGTTTCTGCGGCTCGGCCGCCACCGGCAGGGTCACGCAAGCGCTCGCCCCCAACGGCATCGCCTGCCAGACCGGTTTGAAATCGAAGTCCGGCTGGTTTTCCAGTTCATCCATGGCCAGATAGCTGTGCCAGCCCTTGTCGTCCATGTCGAAACGCAGCCCGGCGAAATTCGGGATGAAGCGCTGATAGCCCATCGCGAGCACGCTGGAATTGACCGACAGACGCTGCTTGGTTTCCGGTTTTTTCGCTGGCAAGCCGAACGCTTCGGGGAAGAGCTTTTCACCGTTGAGTAACGCCGCCAGCGCTTGCGCGGAAACTCGGCCCGACTCTTCCGAGACGCCGCTCTCGGGGTCGTAGTACTTGGCTGGATTGGACAACACCACCAGTTTGTCGCCGCGCGACGCGAACAGCAGTGATTTGCTGGCGTTGTAGCTGAGTTGATACAGCGGCACGTCATCGCCGCCGACTTTGAGAGTGCCGAAGATGCTGAGCTGAGTGTCATCCAGCGCCACTTTCGCCAACGGCTGGAGAAGCTTGGCCAATCCGCCGCGATCCATCACCAGCAGGAAATCCTTCAAGCGGCCATCGGCGCCACGCCACAGCGCAACATCGGCCGGTTGATCGAAAAGCTGCTCGATCAGGCTGTCCTGCAACTTCAGGTCATGCTCGTAGATGATCCGGCGCAGGCTGCCGATCAGGCCGAGGCGGTCGGCGTGAGTTTCGTAATAGAAGACGAAATCCTCGGTGAGCGTGGCCTTGAGAAACGGCACCGTCAGGAGGTCCTTGGGCAACTGGCTCAGCGAGCGAGTTTCGAGCAAGGCGTCTGGACGGCCGAGGCCGAGCTTGTCACTGGCAAGTGTCGCCGGCGGCGCTTTGGGCTTGAGCAGCAGCCAGCCGAAACCGCCCGCCACACCGGCCACCAGGCACAGGCCGAGCACGACCAGCGGCCAGCGCCGCGAAGGTTTGGCCGCCGGTGTCGCGGCAGCTGGAGTCACAGTGTTATCGCTCATGTTCACAACATCCGAGTTCATCCGTGGCGGGATGCTTAATAGTTGAAAGTCTTGACCAGCAACAAATCACCGATCGCCCGCAGGGGCACGATGAAGGTTTCGCGTTTTTCGTCGACGGTGTTTTCGTTGAGCACCAGGGTGATCTGCGAGGTGATCACCTCGTTCTGATTACTGGTTTCCTCGAAGTTATAGCCACCATCGCCGTAGTTGCCCCAATAGTTGACGTAGACCAGATACGTGCCGTGCAGCGGCGCGGTCATGGTGAACATTTCCGGGCCGGGGCCGTCGACACCATCCGGGTCGAGGCCGCCGCCATTGCTCAGCGCCGGCCGTGCCCAAAAGGCATGCTGACCGTCGGGGGTGACAATATGCAGATCCAGCTCGGCTTTCGGGTCGTCCCATCCCAAGACAAGACGAATCTTCGCCGGCGTGCGCAGATTATTTGCTTCATAAAATTGCACGCGCTTGAGCGACTGGCCTTCGGCGCTGATCACTTCGACGCTGTTGGAACCGGCGCCAAATGCGTAGGGCCGGGCAAAACGTCCCTGATCATCGGTGTACAGATTCAATGGATTGCCGTTGACGGCGAGGCTGTGCGGCGGACGCATGTGGCCGAGGGCTTTGAGCTGGCCCTGGATCATCGTGCGATTGCGCTGAATGCCGCGATCGATCGGCGGCGTCGGGTAGGCGACCTGCGGATTTTCCGAACGATCGAGCAGGCCGTGATAACGCCAGCCGCCGACCGGCTCGGACAACTGCGCAGTCGGCGCGGCCCACAGCGCAGGCGCGCAGGCGAGGCCGATCAGCAGCAAAAGAAATGAACGCATGTGACGCCTCCTGCCATGCCTTGAACGAAACCTTGCACCCGATCCTCGGTACTTCACAGCGGTGAACTGCGTTTCGTCTGAATGCCCCGCAACTGTCGGGGCCGTAGAAGCCGCGAAGAGTAGCGATTCGGCAGTTTTTTAACAATCGGATACATGTGTGATTGCTGTAGGAATCGCGCCATCCGGGTAGACGATGAGCCGAATAGCCGGCATATTCGGCTCACCAAATGAGCCGAATAGCATTTTTATTCGGCTCACGCTTCTACGACAGGTGATCAATGACCGCGCACTGGATCTGGCAACAACCGGATTGGCCCGACTTCAACTGGCAAGCAGAGCGCCTCGCCCCGCTGCTGCGCGAGTGCGTGCAGACGCAGGGCCGACTCTTGGGAATGGCCGGCTCAGTGGGCGATTCGATGAGCGCACAGAGCGAGCTCGATGCGTTGCTTCAGAACATCGTCACCTCCTCCGCCATCGAAGGTGAGCAACTGAATGTCGGCTCCGTGCGTTCTTCTCTGGCCCGGCGCTTGGGTCTGGAATGGGTTGATCGCGATAGCGTCAGCCAGCGTAGCGAGGGCTTGGCGCAATTGATGCTCGATGCCACCCATGGCTTCGACGAGCCGCTGACCCTGGCCCGATTGCTGGAATGGCACACCTGGCTTTTCCCCGCCGAGGAAGCGATGTCCAGCGCGCGGCCAATACTCGTCGGTACCTTGCGCGGCGACGAACCGATGCAGGTGGTGTCCGGTCGGCTCGACCGGCCAACGGTTCACTTTGAGGCGCCACCGCGCCAAGGGCTGGAACAGCAAATTGAGCGTTTTTTGAGCTGGTTCGAAGCCAGCCGCGATCAGGTTTCGCTGGATCCGCTGTTACGCGCAGGCATCGCGCATTTCTGGTTTGTCACTCTGCACCCTTTCGACGACGGCAACGGTCGTCTGACCCGCACAATCACCGATCTGGCGCTGGCGCAAGGCGAAGCGCAGGCGATCCGCTTCTACGCGATGTCCGCAAGCATTCTCGAGGATCGCGCCGGTTATTACCGGATTCTGGAGTCGAGCCAAAAGGCCACGCTCGATATCACCGAATGGCTGACCTGGTTTTTGCAGACACTGCTGCGCAGCCTGCAGCAAGCCATCACCCGGATAGATTCGGTGTTGGGCAAGACTCGCTTCTGGCAGGCGCACCGCGAATCCGACCTTTCAGCGGAGCAGATCAAAGTGCTCAATCGCTTGCTCGATGGCGGTGAGCGCGGTTTCGAACAGGGCCTCAGCGCAGGGCAATATCAAGCGGTTGCGAAAGTTTCCAAAGCCACCGCAACGCGGCATCTGGCGGAGTTGCTGGACAAGGGCTGCCTGCAACGCCTGCCGGGCGGCGGACGCAGTACGCGTTACAAAATCAACTATCCGGATTGACTCGCCGACCGTTATGGAGGGGCCTAGCGACGGCCCGCTCATTTGCCCATACCCCCCCTATCTGCTAGTGTCGCGCCGGTTTAACGTCTACCGGAATTTGCCGCCATGGCCCGCAAAAAAGCTGCACTGGATTTCGAACAATCCCTCGCCGACCTGCAAACACTGGTCGAGCGTCTGGAGAACGGTGAATTGTCGCTGGAAGACTCGCTGACCGCTTTCGAGCAGGGCATCGGCCTGACCCGTGACTGCCAGGCGGCGCTGGCCCAGGCCGAGCAGAAAGTGCAGGTGCTGCTGGAGCGTGATGGCGAGCTCGCCGAGGAACCCTTCGACGCGGATGAGCCAGAATGATCGCGGCGTATTCGGCGAGCAGTCAGGCCCGGGTCAACGCGGCGCTGGAAACGCTGTTCAACGCGCCGCTGCCGGAACTGGAGCGGCTCTACGAAGCGATGCGCTACAGCGTGATGAACGGCGGCAAGCGCGTGCGCCCGTTGCTGGCTTACGCCGCGTGCGAAGCCCTCGGCGCAAAGGCTGAACAGGCCAGCGGCGCGGCGTGTGCGGTCGAGTTGATCCACGCCTACTCGCTGGTGCACGACGATTTGCCGGCGATGGACGATGACGATCTGCGTCGCGGCCAGCCGACGACCCACAAGAAATTCGACGAAGCCTGCGCGATCCTCGCCGGTGACGGCTTGCAGAGCCTGGCCTTCAGCGCCCTGCTCGACCCGCGCCTGAGCGATTGCAGCAGCGAAATCCGTCTGCAGATGGTCACTGCGCTGGCCCATGCAGCCGGTCCGGCGGGCATGGTCGGCGGCCAAGCCATCGATCTGGGTTCGGTCGGTCTCAAGCTCGATCAAACAGCCCTCGAACAAATGCACCGGCACAAGACCGGCGCGCTGATTGAGGTCAGCGTCAAGCTCGGCGCCCTGGCCAGCGGCCGCGCCCAGCCTGATCAGCTTCAGGCGTTGCAGACTTATGCACAGGCCATCGGCCTGGCCTTTCAGGTGCAGGACGACATCCTCGACGTGGAAAGCGATACCGCGACCCTCGGCAAACGGCAGGGCGCCGACATTGCCCGCGACAAGCCAACCTACCCGGCGCTGCTCGGCCTCGACGCCGCCAAGGCCTACGCTCTGGAACTGCGCGATCAGGCTCTGCAGGCGCTGCGACCGTTTGACGCGGCCGCCGAGCCGTTGCGCGAGCTGGCGCGGTATATCGTCGAGCGACGCAACTGACGGCGTATCGGCCAAAAAAGACCAACGCGTGGGCAGGGGGCGATGCATCAGGTAAACTGCCGCATCTTTTATACCTATAACGATTCGCCTGATGCCCACGACGTTTCATGAGATTCCCCGCAAGCGCCCGACCACGCCCCTGCTCGACCGCGCGAACACGCCGGACGGCCTGCGCCGGTTAGGCGAAGCCGAGCTGGAAACCCTGGCCGATGAGTTGCGCCTGGAATTGCTCTACACGGTCGGCCAGACCGGTGGGCATTTCGGTGCCGGCCTGGGCGTGATCGAGCTGACCATCGCGCTGCATTACGTTTTCGACACCCCGGACGACCGTCTGCTGTGGGACGTCGGGCATCAGGCGTATCCGCACAAGATCCTCACCGGTCGCCGCGAGCGCATGGCCAGCCTGCGTCAGAAGGACGGCATTGCCGCGTTCCCGCGCCGCTCCGAGAGCGAGTACGACACCTTCGGCGTCGGCCACTCCAGCACCTCGATCAGCGCTGCGCTGGGCATGGCCATTGCCGCCCGTCTGCAGGACAGCGACCGCAAGGCTATCGCCGTGATCGGCGACGGCGCGCTGACCGCCGGCATGGCTTTCGAGGCGCTCAACCATGCGCCGGAAGTCAACGCCAACATGCTGGTGATCCTCAACGACAACGACATGTCGATCTCGCGCAACGTCGGCGGGTTGTCGAATTATCTGGCGAAGATCCTGTCCAGCCGCACCTACGCGAGCATGCGCGAGGGCAGCAAGAAAGTCCTTTCGCGCCTGCCCGGTGCGTGGGAAATCGCCCGTCGCACCGAAGAATATGCCAAGGGCATGCTGGTCCCTGGCACCCTGTTCGAAGAGCTGGGCTGGAATTACATCGGCCCGATCGACGGCCACGATCTGCCGACCCTGATCGCCACGCTGCGCAACATGCGCGATCTCAAAGGCCCGCAGTTCCTGCACATCGTCACCAAGAAAGGCAAAGGCTTCGCCCCGGCGGAAGTCGACCCGATCGGTTACCACGCCATCACCAAACTCGAACCTCTGGACGCTCCCGCCGCTGCGCCGAAAGCCGTCAGCGGGCCGAAGTATTCGGCGGTGTTTGGCGAGTGGCTGTGTGACATGGCGGCGGCTGACGCTCGTCTGGTCGGAATTACCCCGGCGATGAAGGAAGGCTCGGATCTGGTGGCGTTCAGCGAGCGCTTCCCCGAGCGTTATTTCGACGTGGCGATTGCTGAGCAGCACGCGGTAACGTTCGCCGCCGGCATGGCCTGCGAAGGCGCGAAACCGGTGGTGGCGATCTATTCGACATTCCTGCAACGCGGTTACGACCAACTGGTACACGATGTCGCCGTGCAGAACCTCGACGTGCTGTTCGCCATCGACCGTGCCGGCCTGGTCGGCGAAGACGGCCCGACCCACGCTGGCAGCTACGACCTGTCGTACCTGCGCTGCATCCCGGGCATGCTCATCATGACCCCGAGCGATGAAAACGAACTGCGCAAGATGCTCACCACCGGCCACCTCTACAACGGCCCGGCGGCAGTGCGTTACCCACGCGGCAGCGGGCCGAATGCAGTCATCGAAAAAGATCTCGAAGCGATCGAAATCGGCAAGGGCATTGTCCGTCGTCAGGGCAGCAAGGTCGCCATGCTGGTGTTCGGCGTGCAACTGAGCGAAGCCTTGAAAGTCGCCGAGAAACTCGATGCCACCGTGGTCGACATGCGTTTCGTCAAACCGCTGGATGAAGCGCTGGTGCGCGAGATCGCCGCTAGCCACGAGTTGCTGGTGACCATCGAAGAGAACGCGATCATGGGCGGCGCCGGTGGCGCGGTCAGCGAGTTTCTCGCCCGCGAAAACATCCTCAAGTCGATGCTGCATCTGGGCTTGCCGGACATTTACGTCGAGCATGCGAAACCGGCACAGATGCTTGCCGAGTGCGGGCTGGATGAGGCCGGGATCGAAGCGTCGATTCGCCAGCGCCTGGCATTGCTCGCCCAATAAACGCAATACCCTTGTGGGAGCGAGCCTGCTCGCGAAAGCGGACTGTCAGTCAAAGACGAACTGACTGATACACCGCCTTCGCGAGCAGGCTCGCTCCCACATTTGATTTGTGTACACCTGAAACTCCCGTTGGACTGTCCATGAACCTCTCGCGCCTCGCCCTGCCCTTCCTCCTGCTGCCAACCGCCAGCGCCCTTGCCGATACATTCGAACGCGATCAGGCGCTGAAGCTGCCGGACACGCTGATCAGCGCCAATCGTCAGGTCGAAGCGCGCAACGACAGCAGCGCCGCCAACACCGTGTTCACCCGCGAAGACATCGATCGCCTGCAACCCAGCGACGTGCCCGATCTGCTGCGGCGCGTGCCCGGCGTGCAAGTGGCGCAGACCGGCGGGCGCGGCAGTCTGCCGGGGATCTACATTCGCGGCACGCAATCGGCGCAGAGCCTGGTGCTGGTCGATGGCCAGCGCATCGGTAACTCGACTTCCGGCGACAGCAACCTGCAACATCTGAACATCGAGCAGATCGAGCGCGTCGAAGTGCTGCGCGGTTCACGCTCGGTGATTTACGGCAGCGACGCGATTGGCGGGGTGATCCAGATCTTCACCCGACGCGGCACCGAGCAAGGCTTGCAGCCACGCCTGCATCTGGGCTTCGGCAGTCAGCAGACCTGGGAACGCAGCCTCGGCTTGTCCGGCGGCGACGACAAAACCCGCTTCAACCTCGGCGCCAGCCTCGACGAAACGGCCGGGATCGACCGTACCCACGAGTCGTATCCAAGCGACAGCGACCATGACGCCTACCGCAACAAATCCCTGAGCCTGAGCCTCAGCCACGCGCTGACCGATGACGTCGAAGTCGGCGCCAATCTGCTGGATAACCGTGGCAGGGGCGAATTCGACAATCCGTTCGGCCGCTTCGACATGGACACTTTCGAGTCGGTGCAACAGCAGCCCTACAGCGACTTCAATGTCAGCAGCATCAGCAGTTATGTCGATGCGCGGGTCAACGAAACCTGGAAAACCCGCATCGAATTCGGCCACAGCGAAAACCGCGAAAAGACCTTCGACAAGCTCAGCGACGAGCGCACGGTGTTCAACACCTATCGCGACTCGGTGAACTGGCAGAACGACCTGACGCTGGACGCGCGCAACAGCCTGATTCTGGGCGGCGACTGGTACGAAGACCGGGTCAACAGCAGCACTGCGTTTGACGAGGACAGCCGCTGGAATCGCGCCGCGTTCATCCAGCATCGCTATCAGGCCGACAGTTTCTCCACCGAGATCGGCCTGCGCCACGACGACAACCAGCAGTTCGGCAGCCAGAACACTTGGAGCGGCACTTTCACCCTGCCGCTGAACCCGGACAACGACGTGCTGCTGAGCTACAGCGAAGGGTTCCGCGCGCCGACCTTCAACGACCTGTACTACCCGGATTTCAGCAATCCCGACCTGAAACCGGAAACTTCGAAAAGCTACGAACTGCAATGGCGCAGCCAGTTGAGCGACAGCGCGCGGCTGGAAGCCTCGATTTACCGTACCGACCTGGAAGACGCGATCATCTTCGGCAGCAACTCACGCCCACAGAACGTTGCGTCAGCGCGGATCAATGGCTTTGAAGCGGCACTGAAGCACGAGCTGTTTGGCTGGCAGAGCAATCTTGGCGTAGCGATCATTGATCCACGTGATCGCGATACCGGGCATACGCTGGCGCGACGGGCGCGGCGCACGGCCAGTTGGGATGTGGATCGGCAGTTTGATCGCTTGGGACTCGGCGCCAGTTGGCAATTGGTCAGCGGCAGTTACGACGACTTGAACAACACCCAGTCGCTGGGTGGCTACGGCACGCTCGGGCTGCGCAGCAGTTGGGCGCTGAACCGTGAGATCAAGCTGGATCTGAAGGTGGATAACTTGCTGGACAAGGGCTACAGCCGGGCGAATTACAGCTATGACGGCGCGCAGTATGGCTATCGCGAGGAAGGTCGGGCGTGGATGTTCGGGGTGACGTGGACCCCTGAACTCTGAGCTGAGATTTGTATTGGCTGGCTGACCTCTTCGCGAGCAGGCTCGCTCCCACAGTAGACTGAGTGCGGCCACACAGTTTGTTTTCAGCGAAAATCCAGTGTGGGAGCGAGCCTGCTCGCGAATACAGGCGATGCGGTCTACCGATCCGGCGCGATCAATTGGCATAGTTTGGCGGTGGCGCTGATCATCTGCCCGCTCGGTCGCTCAAGGCCTTTGTCAGTGACCAATATCAGTCTCCCCTGCCTGACCGCCGCCACCTGCGGCCAGGTCTTCCACGCCCCTAGCTGCGCCTGATCACCGGCGACAATCACTTCCGGATCACGCTGCAACACCGCCTCGATACTCACCTGCGGCGCCGGCAGATTCAGCTCGGCGAAGACATTGCGCGCGCCGCACACCTCAAGCGCATCGCTGATGATCTGACCGCCACCGATGGTATACAGCGGTTTGTCCCAGACTTGATAAAACACCCGCAGCGGCACATCACGACGATAACGCTGACGAAGGTCATCCAGTTGCTTGCGCAATTCGGCCGCTCGTTGCGCCCCGCGTTCAGGACGCCCGAGCTGTTCGGCAATGGCTTCGATCTGCGCCGCGAGTTGCGCCAACGTATGCGGCTCGGCGACGAAGGTCGGAATGTTCAGGCGCTTGAGCTGATCACGCTGCCCCGCGCCGACGCTACCGGGCCAGAGCAGCAGCAAATCCGGTTTCAGGCTGAGCAAGCGCTCCATGTCGAGCTGGCCGTAGCGGCCCACTGATGGAACATCCGCTATCGCCGCCGGCCGCTCGCCCGCATCCAGTACGCCGACCAGCAGGTCAGCGGAATCCAGTTCAACGACGATTTCAGACAGTGAGGGGGCGAGGCTGACCACACGCAGTGCGGCCAGCGCCGGGCTGCTCAGGGCGAGCAGCAGAACCGCCAGCCACAGGCGATGCATCAGCCGAGTTGACGCGGAATATGATAGAGGTAGAACAGCACGGCGGTGGACAGCGCCAGCAACATCAACGGCACGGCTTCGAGGCCGACGAATACCGCCAGTGCGCCAATCCAGGCCGGCAAGGACGCTACCAGCAACGCCGTACGCCGACGCGCCGCAAGGGCAATCCAGGCGGCGGGTTCTTCGGCGGTATCGAGGGCTTTTTGCGTGGCGATCAGGGCGTGTTTGTAGCGGGCGAAATACTTCAGGCTGACAAACATCGAGGCGACGCCGGCGATGAACAAAGGCATTGCCAGCACTGGCAGCAGGCCCTGGCCTTCACCGAACAGCGCGTTGAGCACGAACAGCGGCAACAGCGCCAGCGCCAGGTATTGCCACCAGGCCACCGACAACCGCCGCCGCACCTGGCCACGGGTCACGCGCGGTCGACCTCGCCCTGATGCTCGTTGCCCATCATGTGGTCGAGCTTGCTGGCCTTGGTCGCCAGATAGAGTTTGTTGTGCGGATTGTGCCCGGTGTGCAGCGGCACGCGCTCGGCGACGACGATGCCCATGTCGGTCAGCGCTTTGACCTTGCGCGGGTTGTTGGTCATCAGGCGCAGGGATTTCACGCCCAAATGTTCGAGCATCGGCAGGCACATCGCGTAGTCGCGCTGATCGGCGGCAAAGCCCAGACGCTCGTTGGCTTCCACGGTATCGGCGCCGCCGTCCTGCAACTCGTAAGCGCGGATCTTGTTCAGCAGACCGATGCCGCGCCCTTCCTGACGCAGATACAGCAGCACGCCCCGGCCTTCGCGGGCGATCGCCTGCAACGCGGCTTCCAGTTGCGAGCCGCAGTCGCAACGCTGGCTGAACAAGGCATCGCCGGTCAGGCATTCGGAATGCAGGCGACCGAGTACCGGGGCGCCATCGGCAATTTCACCGAGGCTCAGCACGACGTGCTCACGCCCGGTGCTCTCATCGAGAAAGCCGTGCATGGTGAATTGCGCAAAAGGCGTTGGCAGCTTGGAAGCGGCGACGAAGACGACAGGCACCGATGTGCTCCTGATCTAGAAGACTGAAAATTCGCAGGCGGGCATTGTAACAGCAGGTTCCTGTGGACGCTTAGGCTGAATTATCGGGCATAACCATCAAAAAGTTTGATGACAGTTGCCATGCGCTCCCACAGGACATTGTGATCATTTTGGATCAAACGGATACGGCTGCTGCCACCTCTCGAAGACCGGCTTCAACTCTCCGCTCTTGACCAGCTCCGCCATGCGGCGGTCATACAGCGCCATCAACGCGCGAGCCTGTGGGGTATCGGCGAAACCGAGAAACAGCGGCAACTCAGTCAGATGCGAATAGCGATACTGCGCCGGATCCGCGGCATCGCGCACGACCGCTTCAATCTCGGTCAGCGCATCGATGTAGTAATCCGCCCGGCCCTGCTTGAGCATCAGCAGAATGCCGGTGCGCCGTTCGATCTGGTTGAAGCGCTGGATGTTCGGCAAGTAGTTTTCGTAGCGGTAGCCGCGCACCCAGGCCAACCGATATTTGCCCAGGGTCGCCTGGGTCGGCGGCGGGCTGCTGGCCAGGCCCAGCGCGTAGATGTGATCAGAATCGAACTTCGATTGCGGGTACAGCACATGCTCGGCTTCGTCGCGGTAGGAGCCGACCAGCGCGTCGACTTCCTTCAACTGCACCAGCCCGATCGAACGGGTGTACGGCACCGTGCGGATGTCCAGCTTGACCCCGGCCGGCTCGAACACTTTGCGCAACACGTCCCAGGCCAGACCGTGACCATCGGCGGCGGTGTAATCCTCCCAGTCTTCGCTGGCCAGATGGATCACCCCAGGCACAGGCGCGGCGGCCTGCGCGTGGGCGAACGTGCCCAGCAGAGCCAGAAGCAGCAGCGCCAACCCGCGTCGCAGCATTGCGTGGTTCCTCACGTGAGTCGAATCAGGCGAATGCCCATACCAGCCCTTGCATCGCCAGCCAGGCGAACACACCGGCCAGCACGTCGTCGAGCATGATGCCGACGCCGCCATGCACGTGCTTGTCGATCCAGCGGATCGGCCACGGCTTGAGGATATCGAAGAAGCGGAACACCAGAAAACCCGCGAGCAACCAGTACCAGCCTTCCGGCACCAGCCACAGGGTGATCCACATGCCGACCATTTCGTCCCAGACAATGCCTTCGTGGTCGTGCACGCGCAAATCGTCAGCGACTTTGCCGCACAGCCAGAAGCCGAACAGCATGGTGATGCCGAGCATCAGCCAGTAGCCCCAGTCGGGCAGCATCTGCCACAGCGGAATGAACGGCAGCGCCACCAGCGAGCCCCACGTGCCCGGCGCTTTTGGCAAGGTGCCGGAGCCGAAGCCGAACGCGAGGAAATGCCACGGATTGCGCCAGACCGAAGGAGGCACGAATTCGGCAGGAACCTGTTTCGGGTGATCTGTCACGGTGTCTCCTGAAAATGTTGGTAGCCGCGAATCTGCGGAGTGATGTCGCGCCCGTCGCGGTCCAGCAGCAGCACGCCCTGGCCCGGCAGCACGCGCCCGATCACATGGATCGGCCAGCCGTCGGCCAGCAGTGCCGGCAACTCGGCGGACGGCAAGGTGAAGGCCAGTACGTAGTCATCACCACCGCTCAATGCCGCGCGCTCGGCACCGCGCTGACCGAGAAACGCGACTAATGCATCCGACAACGGTACGCGCTCGCGTTCAATCTCAAGTCGCACCTTCGATGCCAGCGCGATATGCCCGCAATCGGCGAGCAGGCCGTCGGAGATATCCAGCGCCGCCGTAGCCTTGCCGCGCAGGGCCTGACCGAGGGCCAGTTGCGGCTGCGGCGACCAGTAATGCTCGAGCAGCGGCTGGGCGATATGCGCTTCGGCATCACGTTGGGCCAATACCAGCGGCAAGGCGCCGGCGGCATTGCCCAGTTCGCCGCCGACGCAGAGCAGATCACCGGCCTGCGCACCGCTGCGGGTCAAGGCCTGGCCAGCGGGTACGCGGCCGAACACGGTGACCGTCAGGCTCAACGGTCCGCGCGTGGTGTCGCCGCCGACCAGTGCGACGCCGCAGCTTTGCGCCATGCGGTTCAGACCACGGGCATAGGCTTGCAGCCAATCGGCGGTTACCGTCGGCAAGGTCAGGGCAAGGGTGAAGGCAACGGGCGCGGCGCCCATGGCGGCCAGGTCACTGACCGCGACGGCCAGCGAGCGCTGACCGAGCAGAAACGGATCGCAGGGGTCGGCGAAATGCACACCGGCCACCAGCGTATCGGTAGAAACCGCCAGCTGTTCCCCAGCGGGAACCGCCAGCAAGGCGCAGTCGTCGCCGATCCCCAGAGCAACGCCTTCGCCGCCCTGCGCACAAGGCGCGGCGGCGAAGAAATTGCGGATCAGCTCAAACTCGCCCATGGCCGAGAAAAAGTATTCAAGCGCCGATCAGCGCTTGAACGCCTTCACTTCAGCTTCACGCAGGCGCGGGGCCAGCTTGTCGAGCACGCCGTTGACGAACTTGTGGCCGTCGGTCGAACCGAACACTTTGGCCAACTCGATACCTTCGTTGATCACAACGCGGTAAGGCACGTCGACGCGCTTGAGCAGTTCCCAGGTCGACAGACGCAGAACCGCCAGTTCAACCGGGTCGAGCTCTTCGATCGCCAGATCCAGGCAAGGCGTCAGGGCAGTGTCGATTTCGGTCTTGAACTGCGGAACCCCGTGAAGGATTTCACGGAAGTAGGCACCGTCGACATCGGTGAAATCGTTATCAACGCGAAACTGCGCTTCGATCTCGTTCAGCGATTGCTTGGCCATGTGCCACTGGTACAGCGCCTGAGTCGCGAGCTGACGGGCTTCGCGACGCTTGACGCTTTTCGAGGGCTTGCCGGCATCCGCAGGTTTCGGATCGCGCGGGTTGAAACGATCGCTTTCGTCGCTAATCACTTGGCCTCCAACTGCGCCAGCAGGCTGACCATTTCCAGAGCGGACAGGGCAGCTTCGGCACCTTTGTTACCGGCCTTGGTGCCGGAACGTTCGATGGCTTGCTCGATGGAGTCGACGGTCAGCACGCCGAACGCGACCGGTACGCCGAATTCCATGGAGACCTGGGCAAGGCCTTTGGTGCACTCGCCAGCCACGTATTCGAAGTGCGGAGTACCGCCACGAATGACTGCGCCAAGGGCGATGATCGCTGCGAACTCGCCTTTCTGGGCGACTTTCTGCGCAACCAGCGGGATTTCGAAGGCGCCCGGCGCGCGGATGATGGTGATGTCGCTTTCGCTCACGCCGTGGCGAACCAGGGCATCAACGGCACCGCTGACCAGGCTTTCAACCACGAAGCTGTTGAAGCGGCCCACTACCAGAGCGTAGCGGCCTTTGGGGGCGATGAAGGTACCTTCGATGGTCTTCAGGGTCATTCGTCAGTTCTCTTAAAGAGCCGGGACGCGTCTGCTACGCGCCCCTCAGTGATTATTTGCCGCGAATCGGAGTCCGGAAACAGCCGGTCATTATTCGGAGGGCACGTATTCTACAACTTCCAGATCGAAACCGGATATCGCATTGAATTTCATTGGTGCCGACATCAAGCGCATTTTGCGCACGCCGAGGTCACGCAGGATCTGCGAACCGGCACCGACAATGCTGTAGGTGGTCGGTTTTTTCGGCGCTGCCTGCTCACCGGTTTCACGGATATGCGCCAGCAGCACGTCGCCATCGAGCGGGTGACCGAGCAGCAGCACCACACCGCTGCCGGCCTCGGCGACCGCAGCCATGGCGGCGCGCAGGCTCCAGCGGCCCGGCTGCTTGACCATCAGCAGATCGCGCAGCGGGTCCATGTTGTGCACGCGAACCAGCGTCGGTTCTTCAGCGCAGACAGTGCCCAACGTCAGGGCCATGTGCACGTCGCCTTCCACCGAATCACGATAGGTCACCAGGTTGAATTGGCCCAGTTCGCTGTCCAGCGGCTGCTCGGCAATCCGCTGAACGGTACGTTCGTGGATCATCCGGTAGTGAATCAGGTCGGCGATGGTGCCGATCTTGATGTTGTGTTCGGCGGCGAATGCTTCGAGTTCAGCGCGACGGGACATGGTGCCGTCGTCGTTCATCACTTCGCAGATCACTCCGCTCGGCTCGAAACCGGCCATGCGCGCCAGGTCGCAAGCGGCTTCGGTGTGGCCGGCGCGAGCGAGGGTGCCGCCGGCCTGGGCCATCAGCGGGAAAATGTGGCCCGGGCTGACGATGTCTTCAGCCTTGGCGTCCTTGGCCGCAGCGGCCTGCACGGTGCGCGCGCGATCGGCGGCGGAGATGCCGGTGGTCACGCCTTCGGCAGCTTCGATCGAAACGGTGAACTTGGTGCCGAAACCGGAACCGTTGCGCGGCGCCATCAGCGGCAGCTTCAACAGTTCGCAGCGCTCGCGGCTCATCGGCATGCAGATCAGGCCACGGGCGTGCTTGGCCATGAAGTTGATGTGTTCGGCTTGGCAGCATTCGGCGGCCATTATCAGATCGCCTTCATTCTCGCGGTCTTCGTCATCCATGAGGATGACCATCTTGCCTTGGCGGATGTCTTCAACCAGTTCTTCGATGCTATTGAGCGCCACAAGGCACCCCCTTCTTTTGAATTATTTGAGGTAGCCGTTTTGGGCCAGAAAGCTTTCGGTGATGGTGCTGCCGGCGGTCTTCTCGGCGGCCTTGTCGCCCAGCAGCAGACGCTCCAGATAACGCGCCAGCAGGTCGACTTCCAGATTCACCCGGCGGCCCGGCTTATATGAAGCCATGATGGTTTCGCTGAGGGTGTGCGGAATGATCGTCAGCATGAATTCGGCGCCATCGACTTCGTTCACGGTCAGGCTGGTGCCGTCGACGGTGATCGAGCCTTTGTGGGCGATGTACTTGGCCAGTTCTTTCGGCGCGCGGATGCGAAATTCCACGGCGCGGGCATTGTCGCTGCGCGATACCACTTCACCGACGCCGTCGACGTGTCCGCTGACCAGATGCCCGCCGAGGCGAGTGGTCGGGGTCAGGGCTTTTTCCAGATTGACCGGGCTGCCGCTTTTCAAGTCATTCATGGCGGTGCAATCGAGGGTTTCGCGGCTGACGTCGGCGGCGAAACCGTCGCCCGGCAGCTTGACGGCGGTCAGGCAAACGCCGTTGACCGCGATGCTGTCGCCGAGTTTGACGTCACTCAGATCGAGCTTGCCGGTTGCGACGTGCACCCGCACATCACCGCCCTTTGGGGTCAGTGCGCGGATACTGCCGATGGATTCGATGATGCCGGTGAACATGGGGTTCTCCTTGAGAACGAGGCCAGCGCTAACGCGATGGCCGGGAATTATACGCGGGCTGCAGGGACAGGGATCGCAGTGACTCGCCAGTCATCGCCCACCGCGCGGATTTCAGTGATTTTCAGCTCCGGCGCATCTTTCATCTGCGCCAGCGGCCAGTCGAGCAGCGGACGGGCCGTGGAGCCGAGGAACTTGCCGGCAATGAAGATCACGAATTCGTCGACCAGCCCCAGTTGCGCAAAGGCGCCGGCCAGACGCGGACCGGCCTCGACCAGCACCTCGTTGGTGCCACGATTGGCCAGTTCGATAAGCAACTGATGCAGATCGACCTGGCCGTCATCACCCGGCACGATCAGGCATTCCGGGCCATTGGCATATTGCTCCTCGACCGCGACACAGGTGGCCACCAGCGCCGGCCCGGCCTTGAAGAACGGCGCCTCCAGCGGCACTCGCAGGCGGCCATCGATCAATACGCGCAATGGCGGGCGACTCATGGCCAGCGCGGTTTGCTCGCTGTCCAGACCGAGTTCGTCTGCGCGTACGGTCAAGCGTGCGCCATCGGCCAGCACCGTGTCGGCGCCGGTCAGCACCACAGCCGCCTCAGCGCGCAAACGCTGTACCGCTGAACGCGCCGCCGGGCCGGTGATCCATTGGCTCTCGCCGCTTTCCATCGCTGTGCGCCCGTCGAGGCTCATGGCCAGCTTGACCCGCACGAACGGCAAGCCATGCTCCATGCGTTTCAGAAAACCTTGATTGAGCTTGCGTGCTTCGCCCTCCAGCACACCGCTTTCAGTGGCAATACCGGCATCAGCCAAGCGCTGCAAACCGCGCCCGGCGACCTGCGGATTGGGATCACGCATCGCCGCCACGACCCGGGCAACGCCAGCGGTCACCAAGGCATCGGCACACGGCGGCGTGCGCCCGTGGTGGCTGCAAGGCTCGAGGGTGACATACGCCGTCGCGCCCCGGGCCTGCTCGCCAGCGGCGCGCAGGGCGTGAACTTCGGCATGGGGTTCGCCGGCGCGCTCATGCCAGCCTTCGCCGACAATGTGGCCGTCACGCACCACCACGCAACCGACTCGCGGATTGGGATGGGTGGTGTAGTGGCCCTTGCGCGCCAGTTCCAGCGCGCAGGCCATGAAATGCGCGTCGAGGATCGCCTGCTCGGCGGCGGTGGTCATTCTTTCACCGGTTCGCGGGCGAGGCGGTCGATCTCTTCGCGGAATTCATTGAGGTCCTGGAAGCGCTTGTACACCGAGGCAAAACGGATATAGGCGACTTCATCAAGCTTTTGCAGCTCGGCCATCACCAGCTCGCCGACCACGAGGGATTTGACCTCGCGTTCGCCGGTGGCGCGCAGCTTGTGCTTGATATGGACCAGAGAGGATTCGAGGCGCTCGACGCTGACCGGACGTTTCTCCAGCGCGCGTTGCATGCCGGCGCGGAGTTTTTCTTCGTCGAACGGTTGGCGGCTGCCGTCGGTTTTGATCAGGCGCGGCAACACCAGCTCGGCCGTCTCGAACGTCGTGAAACGTTCGCCGCAGGCCAGGCATTCACGCCGGCGGCGCACCTGTTCGCCCTCGGCGACCAGACGCGAGTCGATGACCTTGGTGTCGTTGGCACCGCAGAAGGGACAGTGCATGGTGGCTGGCAACAAAAAATGGGAGGGCCATGGTAGCGCATCCCCGTGGCAAGACAAGCCATAGGCTTTGCGGTATACAGAACGGCATGATCGTCTGATCCATGGAATTCATTCTGCCGGAGCCTCCAATGCCGTTACGTCCGCTCGTTCTGCTCAGTCTTTTCAGCCTGCTGGTGGCCTGTGGCAGCGACGCACCCAAGCCGCAACCGCCGACGCCGGGCCCCGCGCCGCAACAGGCGCAGAAAAAAGCCAAAGAGGCCGCCGAACTCGGCCCGCTGCCAGCCCATCAGCGCGAATTGAGCGGCACCCTGCAAGGCGTGCCAACCGGCGCCGAAGTCGAACTGGCGCTGCTGGTGATCGACGAAAAGGATCGCCCGCAACAATTGCTCGCCAGTTCCAGCCTGATCGGCAACAACCAGATCCTGCCGTTTCATCTGCGCTTCAACCCCGAGGCATTTCCGGCCGGCGCACGGGTTGAGCTGCGCGGTCGCGCGAGCCAGTCCGGACAACTGATTCTGCACCTGCCGTCGCAGACCATCACTCAACCGACCACTCAGGCTTTGGGCCAGCTGCAATTCGTCAAAGCGCCATGACAGCACCGCTCGACCTGCAACAGGCCTTGGGGGAATTGCTCGGCGACGCCAGACTGAAAGCCTGCGCGTTGCCCGGCACTGATTTGCAGCTGTGGTTGATCGACGGCGACAACATGGCCCGCGAATTCAGCCAGGAAGAAACCCAGCGCATCCTGCATGAACCGCCCTATTGGAGTTTTTGCTGGGCCAGCGGCTTGGCCGTGGCGCGTTATCTGGCACAGTTTCCCGACTGGGTGCGCGGCAAGCGCGTGCTGGATTTCGGCGCCGGTTCCGGGATCGCCGGCATCGCAGCGGTCAAGGCCGGGGCGCTGGAAGTGGTGGCCTGCGATCTCGATCCGTTGGCGATCGCCGCGTGCAAGGCGAACGCCGAGCTCAACGATGTGCAGATGAGTTATTCGACGGATTTCTTTGCCGAGGCCGATCGCTTCGATCTGATTCTGGTTGCCGACGTGCTGTACGACCGCGCCAATCTGCCGCTGCTCGACGCGTTTCTCAGTCGCGGACGCGAAGCGCTGGTGGCGGATTCACGGGTGCGGGATTTTCGTCATCCGTTGTATGAGCGAATTGAAATGCTCGAGGCGATGACCTTGCCGGATCTGGCCGAGCCTGAGGAATTCAGACATGTCAGCCTCTACCATGCGCGGCGTGATTGACGCCGCCAAAAGATCGCAGCCTTCGGCAGCTCCTACAGTGCAACGCATTCCAAAGTAGGAGCTGTCGAAGGCTGCGATCTTTTGCGTCACCCCTTATAGTGCGGTCATTGACGCTTAGAGAGATCCCCCATGAGTCAGCAAACGCCGTACATCTTCGACGCCACGACTGCCGATTTCGACCAGTCGGTGATCGAAGCCTCCTTCAACAAACCGGTGCTGGTGGATTTCTGGGCCGAATGGTGTGCGCCGTGCAAGGCGTTGATGCCGATGCTGCAGGGCATTGCCGAGAGCTATCAGGGCGAGTTGCTGCTGGCCAAGGTCAACTGCGACATCGAGCAGGACATCGTCGCCCGCTTCGGCATTCGCAGCCTGCCGACCGTGGTGCTGTTCAAGGACGGTCAGCCGGTCGATGGCTTTGCCGGGGCACAACCGGAATCCGCCGTGCGCGCGCTGCTGGAACCGCATGTGCAGATGCCGCCACCGGCCGCTGCCGACCCGTTCGAACAGGCTCAGGCAATGTTCGACGATGGTCACTTCGCCGAGGCGGAAGCGGTGCTGGTGACCATTCTCAATGAAGACAATACCAACGCCAAAGCGCTGATCCTTTACGCACGCTGCCTGACCGAACGCGGTGAGCTGGGCGAAGCGCAAACCGTGCTCGACGCGGTCAAGAGCGATGAGCACAAAGCCGCACTCGCCGGGGCCAAGGCGCAGATCCAGTTCCTCGGCCTCGCCCGCGACCTGCCGGACGCCGCCGACCTGAAAAGCCGCCTGGCGCAAAATCCGCAGGATGATGAAGCGGTGTACCAACTGGCGATCCAGCAACTGGCGCGCCAGCAATACGAAGCGGCGCTGGACGCCTTGCTGAAGCTATTCATCCGCAACCGCAGCTACGGGGAAGGCTTGCCGCACAAGACCTTGCTGCAGGTGTTCGAACTGCTGGGCAATGATCATCCGTTGGTGACGGTGTATCGCCGCAAGATGTTTGCTGCGCTTTATTGAGAGCAAAAGATCGCAGCGTGCCGCAGCTCCTACATCGGATCGTGCTCATCGCGGCTTTTTGCGGATGAACACTGATTCTGTAGGAGCTGCCGGAGGCTGCGATCTTTCAGGGCTTACCCGATCCAGCTATAGAGCGGCGTATCCCCGCCGCTCGCCACTTTCACATCGGAACTATGGCGCAGACGCACGAGCAAACGCTTGCCCGCTGCCGCACTGCCGGTGAGCGCCTTCAGCTGATCGAGGAGATCCGGCCCGCTAAGTTGCCCGGCGTTGCGCAACAAGTCTTTGGCCACCTGCCACAGCGCATCATCCTGATTCACCGGCTTCGCCGCCGGAGCGGGCGCAACCGCCTCAGACTGCGCAATCGGCGCCTGCCCGCTTAGCGCGGAACCCAGCCTCGCCCAATCGCTGTCATCCAGCTCCACCGTCAGATCCACCGGCACCTCGCCGACCGTTCCGCGTATCCGCAACATCGAGTTCGCTCCTGCACTTTTCTGACCTGCATGCTCCCACGGGACTTGTGCAACGCCAAGCGACGTTGTCCAGTGTGGCGGTTATCGAGCATTCATCTACAGTGTCCTTTTTCTCACAGCACCCTGTAATGAAACGAAGTTACTACGCCCTATTGATGACCCCACTCTTGCTCATCGTGGCATGGCGCATCTGGTTGCCTGCCGATCTTTCGGCTTGTCCCGCTGACGGGGAAACTGCAGGTCCACTGACCCTTGTTATTCGTGATTACTTTGAGCGCAATAGCCGGACCGACTGGCGAGACATGGATGATCGTTTCGACATACTTTCAACCCCCGAAGGCCAGAGCATAGCGAGTCAACCGAATTCACACACTTGCGAAGCATTGCGGGTACTGCAGAGTCCGGCGTTCAGTCAGAGTGAAAAAATCTTCACTATGGCACTTATGTTCAGACTGCCAATCGACCAGTACATGGCCCTGATGGATCGCAGTCATCAACTCTACACGCAGGGCAAAATGGATAAGGAGGTGCTGACTCTGGTGGTATTTCCGCGCGGAACAGCCATCAACTACTGGTGGCTTCCGGCTTGGCGACAGCGTTTCAGTCGCGATGCGCCGAGCGTGCTCGACGCAAATCTGATCAACGATGTTCTTTCGGGACACTATTGGTTCGACTATCCCGGCGCAGGCTTCTGATTCTGCAAGCATGACATCCAATCCCAGCACCGCCCGCGAACTCATCCCGGGCGGTGCTTAGCCATGTCTTGCGCAATCTCAAGCGCACGGGCACACTCTGCGCACTTTCGTTATAAGATTACATAACAAACTTTTCATTTTTCTCGGAGTCCGTCATGCGTCGTCTGTTGCTCGCTTTGCCGTTTGCCCTGTTGCCGCTGGCCACTGCCCATGCGGTTGATGAGCACGATCATGATCATGAGCACGGCAGCCTCGGCGCTCACGAACATGGCGTGGGTCGGCTGAACGCCGCGCTCGACGGTCAGACCCTGGAGCTGGAGCTGGAAAGCCCGGCGATGAATCTGGTCGGTTTTGAACATGCGGCCACGTCGGACGCCGACAAGGCCAAAGTCGCTGCCGCTCGTGCGCAACTGGAAAAACCATTGGCCCTGTTCAGCCTGCCCGCTGCGGCCGGCTGCAAGGTGGTCAGTCAGGAACTGGAAAGCCCGCTGTTCGGCGACAAGCCGGACGCCGATGATCACGACGAAGATGAAGCGGACAAGGACGGTCACGAGCATCACCACGACCACAGCGAAATCCATGCGCATTACCAATTCAGCTGCGCCACACCGGGGGCACTGAACACGCTGAACCTGACGAACATCTTCAAGACCTTCCCGGCGACGCAGAAGATTCAGGTACAACTGATCAGCGCGACCGGCCAGCAAGGTACCGAAGTGACGGCCAAGTCGGCTGCGCTGAAATTCTAGGATCCACCGAAATCCCCTGTGGGAGCGAGCCTGCTCGCGAAGGCGGCGTGTCAGCTGACATGTGGGTGTCTGACCCAGCGCTTTCGCGAGCAGGCTCGCTCCCACAGGGTTATGTGTTCACTTCATGAAAATCGGTGCCATGACCCAAGCACTCATCGAACTTTCCGACCTTGGCTTCAACTGGCCCGGTCACCCGCCGCTGCTGGACATCCCGGCGTTTCGTCTGGAAGCCGGCGAAACCCTGTTTCTCAAAGGCCCCAGCGGCAGCGGCAAGACCACCCTGCTCGGCCTGCTCGGCGGGGTGCAAAAGCCCGGTCGCGGCAGCATTCGCCTGCTCGGCCAGGAGCTGACCGAACTGTCTGCCGGCAAGCGCGATACGTTTCGTGTCGATCACACCGGCTACATTTTCCAGCAATTCAACCTGTTGCCGTTTCTCTCGGTGCGCGAGAACGTTGAGTTGCCGTGTCACTTCTCGAAACTGCGTGCGCAACGGGCGAAACAGCGCCACGGCAGCGTCGATCAGGCCGCCGCCACCCTGCTCGCGCACTTGGGTCTGAAAGACGAAAGCATCCTCAGCCGCCGCGCCGACTCGCTGTCCATCGGCCAGCAACAACGGGTCGCTGCCGCCCGCGCGTTGATCGGCCAACCGGAACTGGTGATCGCCGACGAACCAACCTCGGCACTGGATTACGACGCCCGCGAGAACTTCATTCGCCTGCTGTTTGCCGAGTGCCGCGAGGCCGGATCGAGTCTGTTGTTCGTCAGCCACGACCAGAGCCTGGCGCCGCTGTTCGACCGTCATCTGTCCCTGGCCGAACTCAATCGCGCCGCCACGTCCGCCGAGGTCTGAGATGTATCTGTTTCGTCTGGCCATGGCCAGCCTGGCCAACCGCCGTTTCACCGCATTGCTCACTGCTTTCGCCATTGCTCTTTCGGTGTGCCTGCTGCTCGCCGTCGAGCGCGTGCGCACCGAAGCCAAGGCCAGTTTCGCCAGCACCATCAGCGGTACTGACCTGATCGTCGGTGCTCGTTCGGGCTCGGTGAACCTGCTGCTGTATTCGGTGTTCCGCATCGGCAACGCTACCAACAACATCCGTTGGGACAGCTTTGAACACTTCGCCAACAACCCGAAAGTGAAGTGGGCAATCCCCATGTCCCTTGGCGATTCCCATCGCGGCTATCGCGTGATGGGCACCACCGAAGCCTACTTCGAGCACTACCAGTACGGGCGCCAGCAACACCTGGCGCTGGCCCACGGTCGCGCGTTTGCCACCGATCCTTTCGAAGTGGTGCTCGGTGCCGAAGTCGCCGAAGCGCTGCACTACAAGCTCGGCGACAAACTGGTACTGGCCCACGGCGTGGCGGCGATCAGCCTCGTCAAGCATGACGACAAACCCTTCACCGTGGTCGGCATCCTCCAGCGTACCGGCACCCCGGTGGACCGCACGTTGCACATCAGCCTCGGCGGCATGGAGGCGATTCACATCGACTGGCACAACGGTGTGCCGGCGCGCGGCAACGGGCGGATCAGCGCTGATCAGGCGCGCAACATGGACCTGACCCCGCAAGCGATCACCGCGTTCATGCTCGGCCTCAACAGCAAGATTTCCACCTTTGCCTTGCAGCGCGAGATCAACGAGTACCGTGGCGAACCGATGCTGGCGATCCTGCCGGGCGTGGCCTTGCAGGAATTGTGGAGCCTGATGAGCACGGCCGAGAAAGCCTTGTTCGTGGTCTCGCTGTTCGTTGTGCTGACCGGGCTGATCGGCATGCTCACGGCGATTCTCACCAGCCTCAACGAACGTCGCCGCGAGATGGCGATTCTGCGTTCGGTGGGCGCGCGGCCGTGGCACATCGCAAGTCTGCTGGTGCTGGAAGCTTTCGCCCTGGCCCTGACCGGGGTGATTGCCGGGCTGGCGCTGCTGTACGTCGGCATCGCCGCTGCGCAAGGGTACGTGCAGGCCAATTACGGTTTGTACCTGCCGCTGGCATGGCCGAGCGAGTATGAATGGACGCTGCTCGGTGGCATTCTGGCGGCCGCGCTGCTGATGGGCAGCGTGCCGGCCTGGCGCGCGTATCGCCAATCATTGGCCGATGGCCTGTCGATCCGTTTATGAGGATGTTCACCATGCCCCGCGCCCTGCTTGCGCTGCTGATGCTGGTCGCCCTGCCCGTGTGGGCGGCGGCGCCGAAAGACCTGACCTGGTCGGAAATGATCCCGCC
Source organism: Pseudomonas sp. CCNWLW23 (assembly GCF_037095675.1). Taxonomy (NCBI): domain Bacteria; kingdom Pseudomonadati; phylum Pseudomonadota; class Gammaproteobacteria; order Pseudomonadales; family Pseudomonadaceae; genus Pseudomonas; species Pseudomonas sp. CCNWLW23. The sequence goes on from NZ_JBAWKM010000010.1 coordinate 162,685, forward strand.
GGACGCCGCGCCGGAAGTACCCAACATGACCCCGCTACACAACCTGTCGAAGATGGGCGACGCACTCTCCGCCGAGTCCGCGCCGGCGGCCAAGCAAGACATGCCGAATGCGCCGGTCGTGAAGAGCCTCGACGGACAGAACATTCGCCTGCCCGGTTACATCGTGCCGCTGGAAGTCAGTGAAGAGGGGCGCACTACCGACTTTTTGCTGGTGCCGTATTTCGGCGCCTGCATCCACGTACCGCCACCGCCGTCGAACCAGATCGTCCATGTGAAAAGCGAACTGGGCGTGAAGCTCGACGAGCTGTATCAGCCGTATTGGGTTGAAGGACCGTTGCAGGTGAAAGCCTCGAGCAGTGAACTGGCCGATGCCGGGTATCAGATGGAGGCGGAGAAGATTTATGCGTATGAACTGCCGGAGTAATTCCCGGTAGTTTTGTATTGGCTGGTCTATCGTCTTCGCGAGCAGGCTCGCTCCCACAGGTGATCACATTCCAAGGTGGGAGCGAGCCTGCTCGCGAATAGGCCCTCAAAGGCTCCACAAAACCCCGCCCCTTCACTGTTTCATTGAGCTGAGTCAAAACACCGTATCAGACGGCTTCGTACCCTAGGACATCGAATTTTTATGTCCTTTCGGAGCCCCCATGAACAAGTCCTTGCTCAGCGCCCCGCTGTTTGCCCTCGCGCTCGCAGTCCCGCTCGCCCACGCCCACGAAGCCGGTGACATTCTTGTGCGCGCCGGTGCGATCACCGTCAACCCGAAGGCCGACAGCTCCAGCGTCAAGGTCGATCAGGGTCCGCTGAGCGGCACTGATCTGGGCGGCAAGGCGACCATGAGCAGCGACACCCAACTGGGTCTGAACTTCGCCTACATGCTCACCAACAACATCGGTATCGAGCTGCTGGCAGCCACGCCGTTCGAGCATGACGTCAAGCTCAAGGGCACCGCCCTGCCCGCCGCCAACGGCAAGCTCGGCACGCTGAAGCACCTGCCGCCGACCCTCAGCGTCGTCTACTACCCGCTGGATTCGAAATCGGCCTTCCAGCCGTATGTGGGTGGTGGCATCAACTACACCTGGATCTACGACGAACACGTCGGCAGCGAAGCCAGCGCCAACGGCTTCAGCAACTTCAAGGCGAAAAACTCCTGGGGCCTGGCCTGGCAGGTCGGCGCCGACTACATGATCACCGACAACATCATGCTCAACGCCCAGGTGCGCTACATCGATATCGACACCCGCGCGACCGTCGAGAACAACGCCGTCGCCCCCGGCACCCGCGCGCGGGTAAATGTGGACGTCGATCCGTTCATCTACATGGTCGGTCTGGGCTATAAGTTCTAAGTCGATTTTTTACTGAACGTTCACGTGGTGGTGAATGAGGCTTGGTGGCGGGCAGGCACAGACCTGACGACGACCGTACGCAGTCGATCGGGGGATAACATTCCCTCGCCACAGGGATAGCAATATTCCGGCCGTGAAAAAGGCGCCTGTTGAAAAAGGCGCCTTTTTCATTTGGTGCTGAGTCATGTGGGGCGTTGGAGGCCCGGGCCCCTCACCCCAGCCCTCTCCCGGGGGAGAGGGAGCCGATTTGTGTGTTGTTCAAAACCTGAGTTCGACTGGGTATCGCAAGTCGGCGTACTTCTCACAAACACCTCAGTCAGTTCCCTCTCCCCTGGGAGAGGGCTAGGGTGAGGGGCTTCTCAGGAGCGCCCCAGCAAGCGCGCCAAGCCCACACTCATCGGCGTCTGCGGCGGCATTTCGAAGCGCTGCTGCAAGCGTCGGTTATCGGCTCGCGAATGGCGGATATCACCTGAACGCGCCGGCCCGTAGCTCACGGGCGGCAGTTCACCGACCACTGATTTCAATGCTTCGAGCATCTGCTTCAGGCTCATCGCCTGATTCCAGCCAACATTGACCGCGCCTTCCTGTACATCAGGCTTTTCCAGCGCCTGCACCAGCAAATCGACCAGATCACCGACATAGAGGAAATCGCGAGTCTGCTCGCCATCGCCAAACACGGTGATCGGCAAACCCTTCGAGGCGCGCTCGCTGAAAATGCTGATCACCCCGGAATACGGCGAGGACGGATCCTGGCGTGGGCCGAAGATGTTGAAGAAGCGAAAAATTGCCGGTTCCAGGCCATGCTGGCGACGGTAGAAATCGAAGTACTGCTCACCGGCCAGTTTGTCCGAGGCATAGGGTGTCAGCGGCGCTTTTGGCGTGTCTTCATCAATCGACTCGCCCTCGCCATTGTTGCCGTACACCGCCGCGCTGGAGGCGTACACCACACGTTTGACCCCGGCCAGGCGCATGGCTTCGCAGACATTCAGGGTGCCAATGAAATTGCTCTGGTGGGTTTTCACCGGATCGTCCACCGAGGCCTGCACCGAAGCCACGGCCGCGAGATGCGCGACAGCGTTGCAACCTTGCATGGCGCGGGCGACCAAAGCGGCATCGGCGACATCGCCGACCACCAGTTCAACCTTGGGATTGTCCAGCGGCAGGTTGCTGCGCTTGCCGGTCGACAGATCGTCAAGCACGCGTACCGCATAGCCCTTGGCGAGCAAGGCATCGGTCAGGTGCGAGCCGATGAATCCGGCGCCGCCAGTGATTAGAACCGTTCCTTCAGCCATGTCGATAGAACCTGTCCAGTAGACCCGGGAGCGCGGCACGCCAGGCGCGCGGCTTGATCCCGAAAGTGTGGAGAATTTTCTTGCAGGCCAGCACCGCGTGTTGCGGTTCTTCGGCGGCGTCCGGGCGCGCGGCGTGGGCCTGCGCGGTCGGTGCTTCGATCGCCAGCGGATGCAGGCTGCGTGCTTCGGTGAGAATCGCCTGGCCCAGCGCCAGCGGTGTGGTCGCTTCGTGGCCGGCGTAATGGTAAGTGCCCCACAGCGGCGCGGCGCAGTCGAGTTGCTTGAGCACGGAGATGATCACTCGCGCGGCGTCATCGACCGGAGTCGGATTGCCGCGCCGATCATCGGCCAGCAGCAACTCTTCGGGTTGTTCCGCACGGGCGAGGAAGCGCCCGAGGGTGCCGTCCGGACTGTCGTCGAGCAGCCAGCCAAACCGCAGCAATACATGTTGCGGGCAGGTCGCGCGCACGCTTTGCTCGATGCGCCACAAGGCCTGACCGCGCAGGCCCAGCGGCACCGGTTCGTCTTTTTCGCTGTAGGCCGTGGCCCGCGAGCCGTCGAACACGCGATAGCTCGACGGCTGCACGAGGACAATGTTGTGGTGCTGGCACAGTTCGGCCAGACGCTCGATGGCGCGTTCCTGACCGCTCATGCGGCTTTCGCTGACGCTCTCGGCCTGGAACCAGTCGAAATAGTAGGCGAGGTTGATCAACGCATCGGGACGGGTGTCGTCGAGCAGTTGGGTGAGGCTCGCGGCATCCCAGCCGTTTTCGGGCGGGCGGGGGGCGAGGAAACCGATGTCTTCTTCCGCACCGAGGCGAATCAGCGCCTGCCCAAGGGCATTTCCGCCGCCCAGTAACATAAGGCGCATTCGCATAGAGTCAGCAGGCCCAGTCTGATTGGAACGATGGCTTTGGCGACGGTTCTCGTGGAACCGTCGTCGATAATTGCCGGAATCGTTGCATTTTGCGGGTTTAGTGCGCAACCGTCATCCGTAAAGTGTAGATCCGCGAATTTGCGGCGTCCTGACCGGCCCCTTCGCGAGCAGGCTCGCTCCCACAGGGGACCGGGTTCCAAGGTGGGAGCGAGCCTGCTCGCGAAGGCGTCCGAACGGTACTTGCATCTTCCCGCCCCCGCCCGCATAACTTCAGTCATGAATCTGCCCCTCCCCGCCAACAGTGCGCTGGCCGGCTTTCACCCCGCCGTCAGCGCCTGGTTCAACAAGACTTTCCCGGCGGTCACCGCCGCTCAGGCCCGTGCGTGGCCGTTGATCCGCCAGCGCCGGTCGACGCTGATCGCCGCGCCCACTGGCTCGGGCAAAACCCTGACCGCGTTCCTCGCCGTGCTTGATGAGCTTGTCCATCGAGGTCTGGAACAGCCCGATGGTCTGCCCGCCGAAACCCTGGTGGTCTATGTCTCACCGCTGAAGGCACTGTCCAACGACATTCAGATCAATCTGCAGAACCCGCTCGCTGGCATCACTGCGCAATTGCGCCAAATGGGCCTGCCGGAGCTGACCATCACCACCGCCGTACGCACTGGCGACACGCCGCAGAAAGACCGCGCCGCCATGCGCAAGACCGCGCCGCACATTCTGGTCACCACCCCGGAATCGCTGTATGTGCTGCTTGGCTCGGAATCCGGGCGCAGGATGCTCGGCACTACGCGCACGGTGATCATTGACGAAATCCACGCCATGGCCGCCGGCAAGCGCGGCAGTCATCTGTCCTTGAGCCTTGAACGACTGCAAGCGTTGTGCGCCGAACCGCTGACCCGCATCGGCCTGTCCGCCACGCAGAAGCCGGTAGAAGCCGTGGCGCAATTCCTGGTCGGTCACGATCGCCCCTGCGAAATCGTCGACATTGGCCACGCCCGCCCTCGGGATCTGGGTATCGAAGTGCCGCCGGTGCCTTTGTCGGCGGTGATGGCCAACGATGTCTGGGAACTGGTGTACGAGCGCCTCGCCGAACTCGCCCGCGAGCACCGCACCACACTGATTTTCGTCAACACCCGACGCCTTGCCGAGCGCCTCAGCCGGCATTTGAGCGAACGCCTCGGCAAGCAGGCCGTGGCGGCGCACCATGGCAGCCTGGCCAAGGAGTTTCGCCTCGACGCCGAACAACGGCTCAAGCGCGGCGAGTTGCAGGTGCTGATCGCCACGGCATCACTGGAGTTGGGCATCGATATCGGCGAAGTCGACCTGGTCTGCCAGATCAGTTCACCGCGCTCGATTGCTGCGTTTCTGCAAAGGGTTGGCCGTTCCGGACATCAAATCGGCGGCACGCCCAAGGGTCGTTTGTTCGCCACCACCCGCGACGATCTGATCGAGTGCGCCGCCCTGCTCGACTGCGTGCGCCGGGGCGAGCTGGATACGCTGCAGATTCCGGAAAAGCCGCTGGACGTGCTGGCGCAGCAGATCATTGCCGAGGTCAGTTGCCAGGAATGGTCGGAGGACGCGTTGCTGGCGATGTTCCGCCGAGCCTGGCCGTATCGCGATCTCGACGAAAAACACTATCAGGCCCTGCTGAGCATGCTCGCCGAGGGTTACAACGGCCGCCAGGGCATCCGCAGCGCCTACCTGCACCGCGATGCCGTCAGTCGCACCTTGCGTGGCCGGCGTGGCGCGCAACTGACCGCCGTGACCAGTGGCGGCACCATCCCGGACAACGCCGACTACAGCGTGCTGCTGGAACCCCAGGGCTTGAACATCGGCAGCGTCAACGAAGATTTCGCCGTGGAAAGTATCGCCGGCGACGTGTTCCAGCTTGGCAATACCTCGTATCGCATCCTGCGGGTAGAAAGCGGCAAAGTGCGGGTCGAGGATGCGCAGGGCATGCCGCCGACCATTCCGTTCTGGCTCGGCGAAGCGCCGGGGCGCAGTGATGAACTGTCGGCGGCCGTCGCGCGCCTGCAAGCGCAGTTGGACGAATTGCTCAGCGCCAGCCCCGGCAATCTGCAACCGGCGCTCGACTGGCTGACCACCACACTCGGCCTCAACCTCGCCAGCGCCGAGCAACTGGTCGAATATCTGGCGCGCGCACGGCAAACCCTCGGCGCCCTGCCCTCGCAGGACACGCTGTTGATGGAGCGGTTTTTCGACGAGTCCGGCGGCACCCAACTGATCATTCACACGCCGTTCGGCAGCCGCATCAACCGCGCCTGGGGCCTGGCCCTGCGCAAGCGTTTCTGTCGCACCTTCAACTTCGAATTGCAGGCCGCCGCCAGCGAAGACGCGATCGTGCTGTCGCTGTCCACCAGTCACAGCTTCGAGCTCGACGAAGTCTGGCGTTACCTGCACAGCAACAGCGCTGAACACACGCTCATTCAAGCCGTGCTTGATGCTCCGTTGTTCGGCGTGCGCTGGCGCTGGAATGCCGGGGTGGCGCTGGCGTTGCCGCGCTTCACCGGCGGGCGCAAAGTCGCTCCGCAACTGCAACGGATGAAGAGCGAAGACCTCATCGCCAGTGTGTTTCCCGACCAGATCGCCTGCCTGGAAAACCTCGCCGGCGAGCGTGAAGTCCCAGAACATCCGCTGGTGGAACAGACCCTCGACGATTGCCTGCACGAAGCGATGGACAGCGAAGGCTGGCTGACCCTACTGCGCCGCATGGAGCGTGGCGAGGTGCGCTTGATCGCCCGTGATCTGCCGGCACCGTCGCCACTGGCGGCAGAAATCCTCAGCGCCCGGCCGTACACGTTTCTCGACGACGCGCCGCTGGAGGAACGCCGCACGCAAGCGGTGATCAATCGACGCTGGAGCGATCCGCAGTCGACCGATGATCTCGGCGCACTCGATGCCGATGCGATCACCGCAGTGCGCGAAGAAGCCTGGCCGTCGCCCAATTCCATGGATGAAATGCACGAAGCGCTGATGAGCCTCGCCTGCATCAGCGACACCGAAGCGCGCGCCAACGCGGGTTGGCTGGACTGGCTGCAAACGCTGATGGCCAGCGGCCGCGCCTGCCTGTTGCAGATCGACGCCGAGCATCAGTTATGGCTGGCCCGCGAACGCTTGAGTTGCCTACAAGCACTTTATCCACAGGCGACGTTGGCAAGCGCAGCAGTCGCGCTGCCCGGATTCGACGATACGTGGGCATTCGATGAGGCGCTGGTCGAAGTGATCCGCGCCCGCCTCGGCGCCTTTGGGCCAATCCCGTTGCCCGCCATTGCCGAGCCGCTCGCCCTGCCAGTTGCGCAAGTCAATCAGGCCCTCGCGCAACTGGAGCGTGAAGGTTATGTGTTGCGCGGCCAGTTCACGCCGAACAGCGCGATTGAAGAATGGTGCGAACGCCATCTGCTGGCGCGCATCCATCGCTACACGGTCAAGCGCCTGCGCCGGGAAATCGAACCGGTGGCATTGCAGGACTTCATGCGTTTTCTGTTCGACTGGCAGCATCTGACGCCGGCCACCCAAGGTCAGGGCAGTGCGGTGCTGCCGGCGATTGTCGGCCAATTCGAAGGCTACCCGGCGGCAGCTTCGGCGTGGGACAGCGACATCCTGCCGGCCCGCCTCAAGGACTATTCGCCGAGCTGGCTGGATGAACTGTGCCGCAACGGCAAACTGGTGTGGACGCGCATCAATGCGCGGCAGAAGGTCAGCGGCTCGGCATTGCGCAGCACACCGATTGTGCTGCTGCCGCGCAGCCAAGTGGGTTTGTGGAGTGCGCTGGCGGAACAGACGCCAGTGAGTGAGTTATCGCCGAAAACACAGAAAGTCTTCGAGGCGCTGAGTCAGCATGGCGCGCTGTTTTTCGATGAGCTGATTCATGAAGCGCGCCTGCTGCGCAGCGAACTGGAAATCGCTTTGCAGGAACTGGTTGCCGCAGGTTTGGTGAACGCCGACAGCTTCGCCGGCTTGCGTGCGCTGATCACGCCAGCAAGCAAGCGCCAGCAGCGCAGCAGTCGACGCGGGCGCGGCGCGTTTATCGGCGGCATGGACGATGCCGGGCGCTGGGCATTGCTGCGCCGAGGTTCGTCAGCCGATGCCGCCGAGACGCTCGAACATGTCGCCATGACCCTGCTGCGCCGCTACGGCGTGGTGTTCTGGCGTCTGCTGGAACGCGAAGCGGACTGGTTGCCGAGCTGGCGGGAATTGCTGCGCACCTTTCATCGTCTGGAAGCGCGGGGCGAGATTCGGGGCGGGCGGTTTGTCAGTGGTCTGGCTGGCGAGCAGTTTGCCTTGCCCGAAGCCATTCCCTTGCTGCGCGAAGTACGCCGACGCCCGCAGGACGGCAGCCTGGTGGCGGTGTGTGGGGTTGATCCGCTGAATCTGGCCGGGACGTTGCTGCCCGGGGTGAAAGTGCCGGCGCTGGTGAGCAATCGGCTGGTGTATCGCGATGGGGTGGCGGTGGCGGCGGTGATTGCCGGCAAGCAGCAGGTTTGGGTAGAGCTGGATCCGATAGCCATGGGACAACTGCATGCCAAGCTGATCCGGCATTGAGAGTGTTCGCACCGGCGTCTTCGCGAGCAGGCTCGCTCCCACAGTTCAATCCCGTTTCCCCTGTGGGAGCGAGCCTGCTCGCGAATGGCCGGCCCTGCACCTCAAAATCATGCTTCAGGTCCGCGACTCCTGCGGCACTTCACCCGCAACCACCGCCCCCTCCTCCTGCCGCTTCGGCAACAGAACCTGCTGTGGATAAGTCTGCGCAAAATGCACATTCGGTGTGTTATCCACAAGCTTCTTCAAGCGCTGGTTGAACGCGCGGCTCACCGCATATTGGCCACCGGACACCGTGCGGAATTGCGCTGTCAACACCACGCCGTTCAAGTCCATTTTGTCCACGCCAAACACATCCAGCGGCCCTTGCAGGTTGTACTTGAGGAACGGGTCTTCGCGGATCGAATCGCCGGCCTCGCGGATCAGCTCGATGGCCTTGTCGACGTCGGTGTCGTAAGTGAACTGCACCGAGAAAAACGCGAAGGCGAACTGGCGTGATTGGTTGGTCACAGCCTTGATCTGGCCGAACGGCACCGAGTGCACAAAACCCTTGCCGTCACGCAGGCGCAGGGTGCGGATGGTCAAACCTTCCACGGTGCCGGCGTGGCCGGAATCGAGCACCACCCAGTCGCCAATCGACAAGGTGTCTTCGATGATGATGAACAACCCGGTGATGACGTCCTGCACCAGTTGCTGCGAACCGAAACCGATCGCCAGACCGACCACGCCCGCACCGGCCAGTAGCGGCGCGACGTTGATGCCGAGGTTGGCCATGGTGGTAATCGCGCAGATCACCACAAGGATGATTTTGATCGCATTGCGCAGCAGCGGCAGGATGGTTTTCACCCGCGTGCTCGGCTGGCGTGCCGCGCGTTTGCTCAGCGGCGGTTTCAGCGCTTCCTGAATCGCCGTGTCGAGCACCACCCACAGCAGCCACGTCATCAGGAAGATCAGACCGATGCTGCTCAAGGCATTGCTGATCGCCCGGCCGACCGTGCTGCTCTGGGCGAAATCGAGCAGCGACACGCCCCAGATCCGCCCGAGAATATCGATGAACACAATCGCCATGACGATCCGCAGCAACGCATGCAACAGGCTGAGAAAACGTTCCTTGTAGGCACTGCTGCGCTGGATCGCCTCGGCCTTGCGTGATTTGAACAGGTGCTGCAACACCGTGCTGAGAAACACCGTGGCGATCAGCAGCACGGTAGTGAACAAGGCGCAGCGCAGGGCTTTCTGATTGTCCTCGCCGATGCCGATCAGGCTGACTGCCGAGACCAGCACCATCAGCACGATCGGCCAGTACCACAGCCCGGAAAATATCCGCAGCGACTCCTGCAGCGACGGTTGTTTCAAACGCTGAGCGAGCGGGCGATTGCGGATCAGATGCGCCACGGGCCGGCGCAGGCGAATCACCAGCAAACCGAAGATGACCGAGGCGATCAGCCCGGTGAACACGGCGATGCTGCTGGTGATATTGCCGCCCAATTGTCGGGCGATCTGCGGGCTGGTCAGGGCATCGCTGAGGGCGGCGAGAAAGCCGATCAGGAACAGCGGGCGCGGGCAGTATTCACGGATGATTCGCGCGGCGGCGCGCTTGTGGCCGACGTTGAACATCACCACCACGCACAACAACATCGATGTGGAGAAGATGCCGCTGCTGGTGGCGTAGGCCAGACACAGCGCCAGCGCACGGCCCACCGAAGCTTGCAGAAAATGGCTGACATACAGTGTCAGCGGCAGGCAGATCAGCGCCGGCAAGGTGTACGGCAGCACGTAGCCGAGCAGATCCTGACTGCGCTGACGGGTGCGCAACCAGCGGCCCTCACGCAGACGCTTGGCCAACAGACTGCCGAGCACGGTGAGCAGGGCGAAACTGCCCAGCCAAACTCCCGACAACGTGAGGAAATCCCCGGCCACGCTCCAGCCCGAGCGGTTTGACGGTTGCTTGACCAGCCTGTCGACCTCATCCGCCGCGCGGTCGGCGCGCAGCCGCCAGGCATCGACCAGGTGTTCGTTAAGGTCGAGTTTTTCCTGCACATCGTCGATGCTCGTACTGATCGCCCCGAGCAAACCACCCTGCACCAGCGGTTCCGGTTCGGCAGGTTTTTCCGCCGTATCGGCGGCGGCCGGAACGCCTGGTAGCGCGGCGGCTTGCGATGCGTTGACGCCGAAGCACAGCAGCGCTCCCAGCAGAATGGCGATCCTGAAATTGCGCAAAGCTCCGATCTCCCGTGGCTGACCCTGGTAAGGAACTGATCGGTAATTGCGCGGCAAGTTCAAGAGCCCCCTCACCCCAGCCCTCTCCCCCAGGAGAGGGAGCCGACCGAGTTGCATGACCAAAATCACCAACTGCACGTCTTGAGTCGAACTCAAGTCCTGAAGACCATGAAGATCTGCTCCCTTCCCCCTCGCCCCCTCGGGGGAGAGGGTTGGGGTGAGGGGGTAAGCTCTTGATCTTCGCTTCACCCGCGACCGTCCGTAACACCACCGAAACTTTCCCGCCCCCGCCGCAGTCATCACAGAACATCGGCAACACGAGGACTTTCTACGGGAGGATGGGATGGCGACGATTCACATCGGTATTTCAGGCTGGCGCTACGCCCCGTGGCGCGGGGATTTCTACCCGAAGGGACTGGCGCAGAAGCGCGAATTGCAGTTCGCCTCCCGCGCGGTCAACAGCATCGAAATCAATGGATCGTTCTACGCCCTGCAACGCCCCGAACGTTACGCCCAGTGGTACGCCGAAACCCCTGATGACTTCGTGTTCAGCGTCAAGGCACCGCGCTTCATCACCCACGTGCGCCGTTTGCGCGAAATCGAAAAACCGCTGGCGAATTTCTTTGCCTCGGGCGTGTTGGAGCTGAAGGAAAAACTCGGGCCGATCCTTTGGCAGTTTCCGCCAAACTTCAAATTCGACGCCGAGCGTTTCGACCAGTTTCTCGCGCAACTGCCCCACGACACCCAAGCCGCAGCCGCCCTCGCCCGCCAGCACGATTCGCATCTGCCCGGCCACGCCAGCGTCAAAGCCTGGAGCAAAAAGCCGTTGCGCCATGCTGTGGAAATTCGTCACGAGAGCTTTGTCGACCCGGAGTTCGTGCGCTTGCTCAAGCGCCACAACACCGCACTTGTCGTCGCCGATACCGCCGGCAAATGGCCGTACCGCGAAGACCTCACCAGCGACTTTGTCTATCTGCGCCTGCACGGCGCCGAAGAGCTCTACGCCAGCGGTTATTCCGAACAAGCGCTCAAGCGCTGGGCCGAGCGCATCGACGCCTGGCATCACGGTAAACAGCCAGAGGACGCCCACCTGATAGCGCCACGCCTGAAACCCCGCGCGCGCAAATCCCGCGAAGTGTTCTGCTACTTCGACAACGACATCAAAGTCCGCGCGCCCTACGACGCACGCAACCTCTTGCAGCGCTTCGACCTCGATAAAGACCTCGCCACGACTCCCGGGCAAGTTGCCGCAGAAGGAGTTCTGTCATGAGCATTCCCGAACCGGTCGGTTTCACCGACGAAGGCTCCGTGGTTGCGCCCTCGGTGCGCACTTTCACCGTACTGACGGTCAACACTCACAAGGGCTTCACCGCGCTGAACCGGCGTTTCATTCTGCCGGAGCTGCGTGAAGCGGTGCGCAGCGTCGCCGCCGACGTGGTGTTTCTGCAGGAAGTGCACGGCACGCACGAGCAGCATCCGAAACGCTACGACAACTGGCCGACGATGCCGCAATACGAATTTCTCGCCGACAGCCTCTGGCCGCAGTTCGCCTACGGGCGCAACGCGGTGTACCCGGCGGGCGATCACGGCAATGCGCTGCTGTCGAAATTCCAGATCATCCGCCACGACAACCTCGACGTGTCGATCAGCGGCCATGAGAACCGCGGCCTGTTGCATTGCGTGCTGCGCCTGCCTGGCGACGGCACCGAAGTGCACGCGATCTGCGTGCATCTGGGCCTGCGCGAGAGCCACCGCAACGCGCAACTGGATCTGCTGATGCAACGCCTCGCCGAATTGCCCGCCGATGCCCCGGTGATTGTCGCTGGCGATTTCAACGACTGGCGCCAGCGCGCCGATGCGCAACTCAAGCCCTGTGGCCTGCGCGAAGTGTTCGCCGAGCAGTACGGCAAACCCGCGCGCAGTTTTCCCGCGCGTCTGCCAGCGCTACGACTCGACCGCATCTACGTACGCAACCTCAAGGCCAGCCGGCCAAAAGTATTGACCAACCGGCCCTGGTCCCACCTTTCCGACCACGCACCGTTATCGGTGGAGATTGAACTATGAACAGTGCGCCACTGGAAAAATCTGCCGTCGACCCGGTCCCGCTGAATCCGCCGGTGCGCGAGCCCGGCCACGTTGACGTCGAGTATCAATGGCACAGCAATAACCGCGTAGAGCTGCTGGAGAACGGCGAGGAATATTTCCCCCGCGTGTTCGAAGCGATGCGCGCAGCCAAGAGCGAGATCTTGCTGGAGACGTTCATCGTTTTCGAAGACAAGGTCGGCGCCGAGTTGCAGCAAATCCTTATCGAAGCCGCCCAGCGCGGCGTGCGCACCACGGTCAGCCTCGACGGCTTCGGCTGTGGCGAACTGAGCACCGGCTATCTGTCGGCCTTGAGCGATGCCGGCGTGCATTTGCAGATCTTCGATCCGGCGCCCAAGCATCTGGGCATTCGCACCAACTGGTTCCGCCGCTTGCACCGCAAGATCGTGGTGGTCGACGGCTTGATCGCGTTCATCGGCGGGATCAACTTTTCCGGCGATCACCTGGCCGACTTCGGCCCTGAAGCCAAGCAGGATTATTCGGTGGAGATCCAGGGCCCGGTGGTCGCCGATATCCATCACTTCGCCCTGCTGCAAAGCGGTCGTCCCGGACGCGCGCGGTTCTGGTGGCAGCGCCGGCGCCAGCGTCTGGAGGAAATGGCCTTCACCGATCACGACGGCCAGGTGCGCCTGGTGTTCCGCGATAACGATCAACACAACACCGATATCGAAGACGTGTATTTGCAGATGCTGCGCAAGGCCAAGCGCCGGGTGATCATCGCCAACGCCTACTTCTTTCCCGGCTACCGTTTGCTGCGCGAAATCCGCAACGCCGCCCGCCGTGGCGTCGAGGTGCGGCTGATCCTGCAAGGCCAGCCGGACATGCTCGTGGCGAAACTGGCGGCGCGCATGACCTACGATTATCTGCTGCGTGCCGGCGTGCAGATTCACGAATACTGCCAGCGCCCGCTGCACGGCAAGGTCGCGCTGGTCGACGATGACTGGAGCACCGTGGGCTCGAGCAATCTCGACCCGCTGAGCCTGTCGCTGAATCTGGAAGCCAACGTGCTGATCCGCGATCGAGCGTTCAATCAGCACCTGTACGAACGCCTCGAAGACCTCAGCCAGAACCACTGCAAAGCCATGGACGCCAAGCTGTTGCCGCGTGGGCGCATCTGGCACATGACCGTGGGCTTTCTGGTGTTCCACTTCCTGCGGCACTTCCCGGCCATGGCCGGTTGGCTGCCGGCGCATAAACCGCGTCTGAAGCCTTTCCGAGGTGCGCGTCCATGAGTCATTCCGAAGTGCACTCCGATAGCCATTCGGCACAAGCGGCGCCGTCAAAATGGAGCCGCTGGAAACGCCCGCTGACCATCCTGTTTTTCCTCGCGCTGATCGTCCTGCTGACGATGTTCGCCACCCGCATCGAATGGGCCGAGGTGTTGGAGACCCTTGCCGATTTCAAGGTGCGCACGCTGATTATCGCCGCCAGCCTGACCCTGCTGAGCTTTCTGGTTTACGCCAGTTTCGACCTTATCGGCCGCACCTACATTCGTCAGGACCTGACCTGGAAGCAGATCCTGCCGGTGGGCATCATCAGTTACGCCTTCAACCTCAATCTCAGCGCCTGGGTCGGCGGCATCGCCATGCGCTATCGCCTGTATTCGCGGCTGGGCGTAAGCAAAGGCAACATCGCCAAGATTCTTGGCCTGAGCCTGGCGACCAACTGGTTCGGCTACATGACCATCGCAGGCGTGGTGTTCAGCAGCGGTCTGGTGACTATGCCGCCGGGCTGGAAGCTCAGCAGTTCGGCCTTGCAACTGGTCGGGGTGTTATTGCTGCTGGTCAGCGCCGGCTATCTGGCGGCGTGTCAGTTTTCCAAGCGCCGCGAGTGGTCGATTCGCGGCGTGGAAATCAACCTGCCGTCGCTGCGCATGGCGGTGTTGCAATTGCTTTTGGGCGCGCTGAACTGGTCGCTGATGGCGGCGGTGATCTTCACTCTGCTGCCGAGCAAACTGGATTATCCGCTGGTGCTCGGCGTGCTGTTGATCAGCGCGATTGCCGGGGTCATCACGCACATTCCGGCGGGGCTGGGTGTGCTGGAGGCGGTGTTCGTGGCGTTGCTGCAGCATGAGGCATCGCGCGGCAGTCTGGTCGCGGGATTGCTGGCGTATCGGGCGATTTATTTTCTTCTGCCGCTGTTGATTACGGTGGTGATGTATCTAGTGGTGGAAGCCAAGGCCAAGGCGTTGCGCATCGAGAAGAAACCTTCCTGACCATGCATTGCTGCTGATGGCCCTTTCGCGAGCAGGCTCGCTTCCACAAACTGTGGGAGCGAGCCTGCTCGCGAAGGGGCCGGTACACGCGACAGATCATCTGGATTGGATAATGCTCAACCGCTCCCCCACCACCATCTCGGTAATCCAGTCCACCAGAATCGAGGTGTAGGCCTGCTGCGACACCGGGTCACTCAACGCGTGATCCGCGCCATCGATGATCCGGTGGGTCAACGAGTGGGTTTGCTGACACGCGGCGCGGTAACTCATGATCGTCGGGTGGGGCACGAAATCGTCGGTTTCCGACTCCACCAATAGCACATCGCCCGTGAATTGCGAGCAGGCATGCAGGGCGCGATTGCTGTCGGCGCGCACCAGCGTGCCGCGATAATCGCGCAGGTCGGCCTTGTCCAGATCGCGTTTGGGCGTGTGCCATTGCTCGTCGCGGTACAGCGCCGGTACGCGCAGCG
Source organism: Pseudomonas sp. CCNWLW23 (assembly GCF_037095675.1). Taxonomy (NCBI): domain Bacteria; kingdom Pseudomonadati; phylum Pseudomonadota; class Gammaproteobacteria; order Pseudomonadales; family Pseudomonadaceae; genus Pseudomonas; species Pseudomonas sp. CCNWLW23. The sequence goes on from NZ_JBAWKM010000010.1 coordinate 177,765, forward strand.
CCAGCCAGCGCACCGGGCGCAGTGACGTCAGGATCGAGGCCAGATAGCCGCCATAACTGGTGCCGACCACGGCGATCGCCGAAGTGTCGAGGGCCGGGTGCGCCAGCAAGCGATCGTAGGCCGCCAGCAAATCTCGCAGATTGTCTTCACGGGTCACGCGGGTCAGCGGGATTCCGGTGCCGCCGGTATGCCCGCGCAGGTCGAAAGTCAGGCATACGCAACCCAGGCCGGCGATGCCTTTGGCCCGTTCCAGATCACGTTCCTGACTGCCGCCCCAACCGTGCACAAACAACACCCCCGGGACTTTCGATTTGGGACTGAGAAAAGTCCCGCTCATCTGTTCGTCATCAATGTCGATTTGAATGCTTTCGCTTCTAGCCGTCATAGGATTGGACCGTCACATATTTGAGAAGAAACGCGCTGTTTTCAGCCGGACCGCGATAGACCTCGATGGCGTCCGCCGGCAGCGCCTGATCGGTATAGGTCTCCACCGACGACACGCGAATCGCGCGCATCTGTGGATCGTTGACGAAGCTTTGCAGCGCCGCCACTTCAGCGCTGCTGGCACCGCCCATGCGCCAGGATTGTTCGAGCACGCCGCTGCGCGGGTTGCCGCTGGCGTCGAGGCCTTGGGCGATATCGTAATTGCGCCGCGAGGCGAAGAAGTGCGGGTAAGCTTCGTTGGCGGCGCTGTCGAAGACCTGCGCCTGCTCGATGGCCAGACGCACATCATCAGGCAGATCCAGCGCGAGCAGTTGGTCATAGCCCCCTTGCACCACCAGCAGATTCGAACCGCCGTAGACTTCTTCGCCCTCGCCGTCCTCGGTCAAGTATTGATCACCACAGTAGCTCAACACTTTGCCGCCGATGAACGACTGGCCGACGCTGTGGGTGACGACGTTGCTCAAGTCCTGCTCCAGCACTACGCCGTTCTTGAACAGATTTTGCGCCTCGGGCCGCGCGAGGATCTCATCGAACGCGTCGAGGCTTTTGATCACTTCCTGACCGCGACCGGCGCAAGCGTGAACCGGCTTCAAGCGAATCGGCCCGGCGTACAGCAGATGTTCGGCGGCGGGCCGTGCATCTTCCAGGGCAAATACGCTGAGACCGTCGAGCACAACGTTGCGCACCCGCTCCGAAAACAGCGGCGACCAGCCCTGCGGCGCGTGCGCCAGATGACTGCGCAAACCGTGGCTGATGGCTTTGGTGCAGATGAAATCGTATTCGACGTAACCGCCCCACAAGTCATCGGGGCCGTTGATGCCAAGCGCTTGCGCGTGGGCCGCGCCGACGATGGTTTGTGTCGGCAGCAGATAGAGGTCGCGGCCCGAATGTTTGGCCGGGTCGTAACTGCCGCCGAACTTGCAACCGAGAATCTGCGCCAGCCAGCGCGCCAGAGCCTTGTTGGTCTCGACTTCATGTTGCGGCGCCTCGGCACGCACCGAATGGGCAACGACGATTTTGTTGCTGGGTGTCGGGGTCATGCGTTCCCCTTTTATCAGTCGATGGGTTCTCAAAGGAAATTGCAGAGATCAGGCCAATCAACGATCCCCCCGAACCGCCCGATAATCGGGAGCTTGCCGTGACTGTGCTGGCATGAGGCCTGTTTCAAACTGCACGACGGCGCGCAAAACTCCGGCAAATTGCACGATCTGTCATCCTGCCGCGATCATTGTGGGAGCGAGCCTGCTCGCGAAAGCGTAGTGTCAGCCGACTACAACTCTGTAGATCCAGCGCCTTCGCGAGCAGGCTCGCTCCCACATTAGTTCATCGTCGTTCTGGGAGCGGGATTCACACCAAACCGCCCCCGGTACTCACTCGGCCCCAACCCGGTAATCTTCTTGAAAATCGCACGAAACGCGCCCGGATCCTGATAGCCCACCGTCCAGGCAATATGGTCGATCGTGCCATTGGTGAACTCGAGCATTTCTCGCGCTTTGCCAACCCGAAGGTGCTGGCAATATTCGGTCGGTTTCAAGCCTGTAGCGGCGCGGAATCGGCGCAGGAAAGTGCGTTCTTCAAGGCCCGCGCGCTCGGCCATCGCGTTCAGCGAAACATCCGTCGCCCCGGTGCTTTGCAGCCAGTGCTGGACCTTGAGAATCGACGCGTCGCCATGGCTGAGGATCGGCGCGAAATTGCTCCCGCATTTACTGGCGCTGTCGCTGTGTTCCATCACCAGAAAACGCGCGGTCGCGGTGGCGATGCTCGGGCCGAGCAAGCGATCGACCAGGCGCAGTCCCAGTTCCGACCAGGCCATCAGCCCGGCCGTGGTGATCAGGTCGCCGTCGTCGACAATCGGCGTGTCGGCCTTCAGTTTGATCTTCGGGTAACGCTCGGCAAACGCCTGGGCCGAGGTCCAGTGGGTGGTGGCGCTGCGACCGTCGAGCAAGCCGCTTTCAGCGAGCATCAACGAGCCCACACAAACACCACCGAGGGTCGCGCCGTGTGCATGCTGATCGCGCAGCCATTGCGCAAGACTCGCGGTCATCTGCGCCGCATCGAACCCGCCGAGAGACGGCGGAATCAGCACGGCAAGCAAAACGTCCTCGTCGCCCGGATGACTGTCGTAAACCCGCGTCGGCAACTGCTCGCCCTCGACCTGCCAGTGACTGACCCGCAGCAAGGGCAATTGCACAGCCTGATACTCGGCGGCAATGCGGTTGGCCACCGCGAACAGGTCGGTCAGACCGTGCACCGCCGCCAGTTGCGCGCCTGGGTAAATCAGCACGCCCAGTTCAGCGGTGGCGGCTCTTTGTGCAGCCATTGTCAGTTTTCCCCCGTCTATTGTCGGTGCGGCCAATCCTCGAATCCTCGGCCAGCGTCAATACTGAGACCACACCCAATCACTGCCTCGAGGACAATCCCATGGCCAAGCAAGCGCTCATCGTAGTCGATATCCAGAACGACTACTTCCCCCAAGGCAAGTGGCCGCTGGTCGGCGCCGACGCCGCTGCGGACAACGCCGCACGGCTGATCGCAGCCTTTCGCGCAGCGGGCGATCCGGTGGTGCACATTCGGCATGAATTCACTTCCGACGAGGCACCGTTTTTCACTCCCGGCTCCGAGGGCGCGAAACTGCATCCGAAAGTGCTCAACCATGCCGATGAGCCGGTGGTGCTCAAGCACTTCGTCAACTCGTTCCGTGAAACCGAACTGAAAGCGGTGCTAGACGAACAAGGCATCACCGACCTGGTGGTGGTCGGCAGCATGAGCCATATGTGCGTCGATGGCATCACCCGCGCGGCGGCGGACATGGGTTACAGCGTGACCGTGATTCACGATGCCTGCGCCAGCCGTGATCTGGAATTCAACGGCCTGACGGTGCCGGCCGCCCACGTGCACGCAGCATTCATGGCGGCGCTGGGTTTCGCCTATGCCAGCGTGGTATCGACTGAGCAGTTCCTGGGCAGCAACGCCTAGCAACAACTGCGCAATCCACTGGCCCGCCGCGTTGCGGGCCTTTTTGCGTCTGTCACGAAAATCTCACGCGTGAGTCATTGATGGCACTTTGCATTGGTTGTAGTGTGGCCCACGCGTGAGACGCTCATAACCGGATTCCAGCCATGACAAGCCGCACTCGGACGACTGCCGCAGCCAGCCCCAAGGGCGAGCGTGGCAAGAAGTCGGCGAAAAAACCATCGAGCTTCTACATGAAGCAGATGCGCGCAGGCCTGGCCGCCGCCGGTTATGTGAAACACGAAACTTGGGTGCTTCCGGAAAACCGAAGCTTGCTCAAGCAAATGGAGCAACAGCTACGCCAACCGATTCTGGCTGGCTCTTTCATGTCGGAGAAATACATGAGCGCAGGCAACAACTGGACCATCGACAGCCTCTTCAATGCCCTCAAGGCGCTGGACGAGGTGGCTTCCCAAGAGATTTCGCTGTCCCTGATCCAGAGCTCCGAGCCGAGCATCAAGCTGGAAATGAACGAATTCGGCGGCCTGCCGATTCACATCGCCCTGGCCGGCCAGCAGATCATCGTCGACACCGTGCTGGTGGACATCGATTCGATCAGCAACGTCCAGGCGTTCAACGATGCCGTGCTGCGCAGCCGCGAGATGTTCCCGCTGTCGTCGATCGGGATCGAGTCGATGCCCAATGGCCAGACCGTCTACAACATGTTCGGCGCCCTCAGCGCTGATTCGAGCCTGACCAACGTCGTCACCGAGGTGAAAACCCTGGTCGACAACGTGCAGCGCGCCAGCGAAGCCTTCGAACACTTCTTCAAGTAATCAACAGGGAATATCCAATGACTCAGTCCATCTGGAGCAAGTTGTTCACCGCACTGCGCGGCGGCGCCAATGAAGTTGGCGAAGCCATCGCCGACCAGCAGGCACTGCGCATCCTAGATCAGGAAATCCGCGACGCCGACACCGCGCTGTCCAATGCTCGCCGCGAACTGGTGACGATCATGGCCAAGCACAAACTGGCCGCCGACCGCGTCAGCGAATACGACGCCAAGATCAAGGACCTCGAAGCCAAGGCTGTAGCCGCGTTGAATGCCGGCCGTGAAGACCTGGCGCTGGAAGTGGCCGAAGCGATTTCGACCCTGACCAACGACCTCGCTGCCGAGAAGAAGCTCAGCGATGAATTCGGCGCCTACGCCGACAACATGCGCAAAGACATCAGCAAAGCCGAATCGCGAATCAAGAGCCTGCGCCAGCAAGTGGACATGGCCAAGGCCCGCGACAGCGTGCAGAAAGCCCAGGTCAGCGCCTCGATTGCCAGCGGCGGCGCCAACGGCAAACTGGAAACCGCGGTCGGCACCCTGAACCGCCTGCAAGCCAAGCAGCAGCAACGCGCTGCCGAACTGAACGCCGCAGACGAACTGGCCGACGCCTCTACCGGCAACGACCTGGAACGCAAACTGCGCGACGCCGGCATCACGCCGAACGAAGGCAGCGCCAATGCGATCCTTGAGCGGCTGAAGCAGAAGTCCGCGCAGTAATGACTGAACGGTAACTTGTGGGAGCGAGCCTGCTCGCGAAAGCGTCGTGACAGTCAAATAATCGAGTGACTGACACAACCCATTCGCGAGCAGGCTCGCTCCCACATGGTTTTGCGGCGTAATTGCCTCTGCTCGTTCACCGCTTCGCCCGTTACACTACCGCCACTTTTTCACCCCCGAACACCTCCACCCGCTTCAAGGAACGTACCCATGGGATGGTTTAAAGACTTGCTCGGCACCAGCAATTGGCAGGCCGCTGCGCCAACGAGCACCGGCGCCAGCGGTCCACTGGGCATGGCACAAGGCAAAGGCGTGCGCTTCGACACGACCCTGGCATTGCTGCTGGAAGGCTCGACGTCGGTGCGGGTGCCATTCGATCAAGCGGTGTGGAGCGCCGGCTGGGTCGATCTCGGCCAGTCCAACAAGCTGCACCGCTACTACATGAACGACGAGGATTTCTGGGTGCAGATCCACGTCACCGGCGATGATCAGGTCGAGTCGGTCACCCTGTTCAATTACCTCAGCTATGTAACGGTCAACAGTGACGCCGAACTCCAACGTCTGGCCGGGCCGAACAGCCTGATCGGTCTGCCGACCTACCACCACGACGGTGTTGAATACACCCGTGAATGGGGCACCGAGTTACATCAGACCGAACTGGTGCCAATGACCGAACACGTGGTCAACCCGGACGAGTCCTACACCATCAAGCACCACGCCATGCTGTATGCCCGTGACACCGGCCTGACCGATCGCCGCGAACTGCTGCTGTTCTCCGTCGAACAGGACGAAGAAGGCACCGTCAGCCTGAGCACCTCGCTGGGCATCTCGCTGTACACGACTGATTTGAGCGCCATCTAAAAAAGGAAGTTTTTCATGCTGGAAGTCTTGGCCGTTTCCCTGAACAAAACCGCGCTGGTCGGTTTTGTCGTCTACCTGATCGGCGCCGTGTTGCTGTTCATGCTGTTTCAATTCGTCTACACGCGCATTACCGCGCACAAGGAATTCGAACTGATCCGTGCCGGCAACACTGCCGCCGCCATTGCTCTGTCCGGGGCGATCATCGGTTTCGCCATTCCGGCGAGCAACGTGATCGCCTACTCGGTCAACGTGCTCGACTTTGTCCTCTGGGCGGTCATCGCCGCCGTCGTGCAGCTGTTGGCGTTCGTTGCGACCGGGCTGGTGCTCAAGGGCACGTCCCAGCGCATCGCCAACGGCGAAGTCGCCGCCGGCATTTATGTCGCCGCCGTGGCGATCAGCGTCGGCATGCTCAATGCCGCGTGCATGACACCGTCCCACTGACCGGCAGGAAGCCTCTCGATGAAACGCAGCAAATACGTGCAATTGTCCCTCGCCGCGTCGGTGGCGATGGCGATTTCCGGTGAAGCAGCGGCGCTGGATCAGCCGCGCAACTTCCAGAGCGTTGAACAGTGTGTCGACGCCGAAGTGGCCGCCGATCTCTGCTCCAGCGCCTACGTCGCCGCCCTGAACGAACACCGGCGCATCGCCCCGGCCTACACCGACAAGGCCAAGTGCGATGCAGACTTTGCCGCTGGCTGGTGTCAGAAAAATTCCGATGGCCGTTTCGTGCCGAAACTCGGCGGCTTCAAAGTGCCGGGCAATGCCGAGACGCCGCAGGATCTCGATGCCATCGCCAATTCGCAAATGCCGGCGGGCGACTCCACCACCAGCAGCAGCGCAAGCCACGGCGGCTCGCACTATTCCGGTGGCTCAGGTGGCGGCGGCAATGGCTGGCTGACCGGCTGGCTGATCGGCAACGCAATGAGCAACAACGCCGAACGCACCGTTTACCGTGATCGCGAAACGCGCCAGCCGTACAACACCTCAACGCAGTACCGCCGAGCTGACACAACCTCGCGCAGCCAGTCGGATTACGAGAGCAGCAAGAGCAAACCGGTGAACGTTGCGTCGTCGACTTCGCGCGGCGGCTTCGGCAGCCAGTCCAGCGCCCGCAGCGGTTGGGGTGGCTGGGGCAGCAGTTCCGGACGCTCGAGCAGCTGACATGAAAAAGATCCACTGCGCCGAGCGCCCCGACTGGAAACACACCGCCGAAAGCCTCGGTTTCCTGTTCCACACCATCGACGACGAACCGTACTGGGACGAAAGCGCCTACTACCAGTTCAGCCTCGCGCAGATCGAAAACGATCTCGAAGACCCGACCACCGAACTGCATGAGATGTGCATGGATCTGGTTGATCGCGTGGTCAACAGCGAGGAGTTGCTTGATCGCCTGAGTATCCCGGCGGCGTACTACGACATGATCCGCACCTCCTGGCGCGAAGGTCATCCGCATCTGTACGGTCGCATGGACTTTTCCTACAGCGGCAACGGGCCGGCGAAACTGCTGGAACTCAACTACGACACGCCGACCAGCCTCTATGAAGCGGCGGCGTTTCAGTGGGGCTGGCTGGAACAATGCATCGAGCGTGGCACGCTGCCGCCGCATGCTGACCAGTTCAACAGCATCGACACCAAGCTGCATCAGGCCTTCGCCGAATTGCAGTTGAAGCGGCCGTTCTACTTTGCCTCGATGAAGGACTCGATCGAGGACAAAGGTACCACCGACTATCTGCGGCTGATCGCGGAAAAGGTCGGCATCGAATCACGCCACATCGATATCGAAGACATCGGCCTGACGGCTGAGGGTCGTTTCGTCGATCTGCAGGATCGCTGGATCCCGCACCTGTTCAAGCTGCACGCCTGGGAGTTCATCTTCCACGAACCGTTCGGCGCGGCAATCGCCGAGTGCGATACGCAGTTTTTCGAACCGGCGTGGAAGGCGATTCTGTCCAACAAGGGTGCGCTGCCGCTGCTGTGGGAATTGCACACGGGACATCCGAATCTGCTCGCCGCGCACCTTGATCCGAATCCGCAGAGTGCCGTGCCGAAGGGCTGGGTGCGCAAGCCGTACTTTTCCCGCGAAGGTGCCAACATCGAACTGCAAACAGCGGAAGGTCTGATTGTCAAAGAGGACGGGCCTTACACCGATGCGCCGTTCATCCTGCAGGAGTTCGCGCCGCTGCCGAAGTTTGGCGACAGCTACACGCTGATTGGCTCGTGGGTGATTGGTGATGAGGCGGCAGGGATTGGTGTTCGCGAGGACAACAGTCTGATCACCAAGGACTCCAGCCGCTTCCTGCCGCACCTGATCCTGGATTAAGACGAAGTTACCTCGTGGGAGCGAGCCTGCTCGCGAAAGCGTCCTGTCAGTTACAGGTGCATCGACTGAACTGACGCATTCGCGAGCAGGCTCGCTCCCACAGGTAATCGAACATAACCGTAAATATTGCCTCACAAAAAAGGCCCGTCGTTTAAGCGACGGGCCCTTTTCATTTAAGACGGTTACAGCGGCAAATCAGAATGGTTATGCCTACCTAAGAACGGAAAGCATGACAACTTATCGTTAAAAAACAGTCCGATATGCCGCATAAGCAGCAACTCTGTTATGTTTTTTGTCAATAAATCGCATTATTCACGCGTATTTGTTTACATCTCATATTGCTTAAAGAACACGCGATCATGGGGCAGCAAGAATGTATCAATGAACAGCTCTCATTAAGGGGAGCTGCCCACATGGGACGGATCCCGGTGGGTAGTTTCGCTATGCGGTGATTCAAGGCTGGGTGGCTGTTTATTTGAGTAAATCAGCGTTCTACCATGTCAGCCGGTCTCAAGATCAGCTAACAAGTGGGTGTATTTTTAGCTGAGGAAACGGGATCGTCAAGAATTTAAATATCAAAAATGGCAACAGGGACACCTGCCGTCCCTGTCAATTCTGACTTAGTTAGAGATCGGAGTTCCACTACAGACAGATCCTCTATGCAAAGCATGATCTGTCGGATAACTGCAGGCCTCAAGCGACGCCTCGACCAATAATGAGTGCTGCCTGTGGCGATTCGCAGGAAGGGATGCATCCTAACTCAGCTAACCCCAAGCGCTTTGAAAACCGCATCCACCGGATCGCTATAGAAGCTGGTCTGGAACTTGGCAAACAGCTCTCCCGGTACGGTAGGGATGTCAGTTACGCTGGCCATCGGTAGAAGAATACGCTTTGCTCCCGCATCAAATGCCACTTGCATGCACTCGGCCAGATTCTCCACGGGCACCACGTTTCCGCCAAGGCTCATATCCCCCAACACCACCATTTGTGCTTGAAGCGGTCTCTGCATCAAAGCAGAGCAGTAAGCGACGAAGCCTGCCAAGGTTAGCGCTTTAGGGGCCCCAGTGTTATGAAGCTCCACAACATGCAGGTGGTAATCGTGATCACCGACTTTTGAAGCAGCGCTGACGCGATTGATGTTGGCCTTGAAGTAATCAAAAGCGACTTTGAGTGCCTCTTTCGCCGATGAACTGCTACCCAGGCCCGACATGTTCAGTTTGCCGCTGCCTGCGGTGATCTGGGTTTCCAAACGGTACAGCCCCAGATGACCATTAGCACCAGTGGATACCAAGTGCATTGCCCCTGGTTTGCCTTGTCCCTCAGGAATCAACCCACCACCGCCCTGCTCTGGCACGCTGATGAAGGTTTCTTCAAGGGTATCTGCATCAATGTACGAGAAGTGCACATCGAAGAATTCCATTCCGCCGATCTTCTTCAGTTGCTCCTTCACCCGGCGCCGGCTTTCTAGGGCGTACTCTAAGCAGCGACGTACCGCTTCGCGGTCATAGTCAGCGCTCGGATGTAGCAGCTTGAGCAGGCCTGACACCGTCCGGCGTACTGCAATCGTGTCGCGTTGATTGAGGTTATTGCCCAGCTTGAAATAACGGTCAATGGCGTCGGCAAAGTTGCGCTTGCGCATCTCGCGCATGAACTCCGCCAGATAGTCTGTGATCAGCCCATAGCGGTTGGTGAAAAACTCAGGGCGCATCTTCGGGACTTCCCAACCTGGGATGTAGGCATGGAAACGGTCAAAAAATGCAGAGTCGATCATCGCACTCGGAAATGGGGCCAGCAGGTGGCTGGTCTTCACCAAGGTGTCGACCGGCTGGTTGATATTGCCGACAAACATCATGCTCGCAGAGGCTGAGATAGAGTCACGGCCACGAGCAAATGAGCCAGAGGCCATGAAATCCTTCATGATTTGCACCCCGTCTTTGTCCTTGAACGAGATACCCGCTACCTCATCGAAGGCAACCACATCCCACATCCCGACCAAACCAATCTGCCTACGAGACATGTTGTAGAAGAGGTTGGCGACTGTGGTCTGGCCACCGGACACCAAAATGCTGTTGGGGCTGACTTCCTTGTAGATGTGACTCTTACCTGTACCGCGAGGGCCAAGCTCGCAGCAGTTGTAGTTGTTCTCGACGAAAGCAATCATCCGGGTGAGAAGATGCCATTTCGTGCGCACATTGAAATGAGCTGGCTCCATGCCAGTCGAGCGCAACAACACATCCATCCACTGCTCTTCACTGAAATTCTTACGTGACTCCAGCAGCGCCTCCATGTCCATGTTGGGCATCTGAATTGGCTTGAGGTCATGCACAGTGAAGGGCGAACCTTTCGCGCCCTCTTCGAAGAGGTAATTCAGCGTTACGATGCACCAGATACCTCCTGCCAGGAGTTTCTCGAACTCCTTGATAAAGCGACTGGGGATCTCGGCGTCTTTGACTCCCAGATTCATAAACAGAGCTTGATAGATATCGCGGCGCTCGTTCAGGCTGACTGAAACTTTGTCGATGATCTTAAAGCTGCCACGCTCACGAATCTTGGATTTGACCTTCTCAGCCTCATCTGGGCGCACATAGTTCTCTGCAAGGATGCGTTTTACAGTCTCCAGACCATCAACAATCACCTCTTCGTTGTCTGAAGCGCAATACATGCCGAGCAGATACTCCAGCACATACACAGGCACATTGATGCCCTCCTTCAAGCGTTTGGTCAGATCCTTGCGCACCACCTTGCCAGTGAAATGCTGGTTCAACCGGGCATCTAGGTCGAGTTCTGGGTTGCCGCTGTCAGAAGTCAAAGTCATTGCTAATCGCCAGGTTGATACGCACATCAATGCGGAACTGCTCGACGCCGGTCTCAGTGTCCAGCAGCTTGAAGTAGTAACGTTCGCTCGAAGAGAACGGCCGGTTTAACAGGGTGAGAATCACCTTTCGCTGACGCTGGTCGAGATTCTGCGAATCGCTGTCCATGGAAACCTGCTCAACAACCGAGACGGCTTCGCCAGCCTCATCGAATAACCCTACGCGCAAAACTGCCGGATGCACACGTTCGGAAACAGGCTCAGTCTGCAACAGATTGAACACATAGCGATTCGTGGTGATGCTGAAATTGTTCCCCAACACCGTGACTTGTGCCTTGCGTATGGCCGTTTCCTTGGCCTTCTGCCCTCTTATCTGTTGCACCTTCAGCACTGGCACAGCTACTTCCTGCAAACTCGCCCCGCCATGAATAAACCTTGCTCCGCCAACGAAGTGGAAACGACTCACCCCTTTCGGCGACCAGAACATCATGTCATCACTGATGCCTGCCGTGTCTCGAATAAAGCCCGCGTGTACCTGATCACTGCTACCGAGATTGCGACCAATCAGATAGCGCTTCTTCGATACGATACTGCCTGCCGGCTTCGCGAGTAGCTTGCTCTTATCCAGCGCCTCAAGCGCAGAATCTTGGAACAGAAAACCGTGGTCAGCCGTCACCAGGACGCGATGGCCATTAAGGTTGTTTATAATGCGACTAACGATAGACTCCAAATCTCCGATGGCTTCGCGGCAGGCACTGAAGGTGCTGCTCTCGGTGCTGGAGGAGTCACCGACAGCATCAATTTTATTGTGATAGATATAGATCACGCGATAGGGCTTGATCAGTTCACGCCCATCGGTCTTGTTCATGTTCAAAAAATCTTCGGCTCGCAGGGCTAGGCCATTTACACCCGACAGAATTTTGTTGCGTGACTCCAAACCATCGCTACTCAGACCATCGACTTGTACCAGGCCAGCATCGGTGTAGCTCAGTACTTTGTGCGGCAACAAACTGGCCATCCCAAGCTTAGTATACGAAGGCAGCACGCCTAGCTGGTTACTCAGCTCAGAGGAGAAGCGATACTTGCCATTGAGCGATTCATTCAGTTCCTGTGCGACCTCATAGCGCAGTGCGTCACTGATCACCACAAACACCCGCCGCTCCTCGCCCCCCTTCAGATAGCGTTCCACATGCTCTGAATAGAAATTCTGCTGATTGGATACCTCGGGTAATTGCCACTGTTGCAGCAAACCCGCGTCAAGGAAATTGCCCCATTTTTGACTCAAGGGTTGCAGAAACCCGTTCAAATAATCCTGCTCAACCCGGGTGGTCAGCGGTGACAGCGCATCAGGGCTGCGTGCATACACTGCATCAGCAGCCTCGTGATATGCCCTATACAACTGATCGAAACGATAAAGCTCGCTGGTATAAGCGCTGTAACACGCTTCAGCCGAGGCAAAGGAAAAGCCGCCTGCGTAGCGCAACCTCAGCTCGAATAGCTCGGAAGCAGCAATCAGCGCACGGTAGTAGCCGCACCAGATAGAGCGATTGGCATCATCGTTATCTGGCCAGCGTGGGTTTGCCCAGTAGCCATCCATTCGCTTACTAGCCATATCACGCAATTGCTGGCCTACAGCTTCGCTGGTGTTATTGAGCACAGCATCCCGGAGCCGCTCAGCAATAAGCCGCTCAACATCAACAAAAGTGCCGACCGCCATTAACGCCTCTAGTGGCACCTTCGCTAACAGATCCGATGGACGCAAATCAGTAGCAATACGCTTCGATAACCGATCATAGGAATGTTGACGCAGGGTGCTATCGCGCCATTGAGACAAGAATACAGCAACATTCGCAGCACGCGCCGGGTTCAACTGAAGAGCTTTGAGGTTGGCCGGAGCCTGAGCATGCAAAGCATGTCCCATATCGGTGGCGAACAACCGCACCAAAAAATGCCGCAGTGTCGGTTCGCTATACTGATAGCCAAATGCTTTTTGCATCAGTTGCCAAAAAACTGGCTGCATGTCGAATTTGGTAATTGACTCCCACAGCTGGTTATTCTCCAGATCCTCAGCTTCGGCCAAGGTCGCAAAAATGGCTGTGAGCACGGCAAACAGCTCAGCTTGTTCAGCCTTAACCAGCACAGCCAGAATCTTCAGATCCAGTGCCGCTTCATCGTCATCGGCACTGAGTAGGCGATGGATCCGGGTCACTCGCTCTTTGCTGGCGAAGAACGCACTACGCACCTTCAAGTGCTCACGTAAGCTTTGCTGACGCAGCCCCAGTTCCTGCAACAGCATGGAAGTGCGATCTGCTGCAAATGGCGCGGCGTAGAGACGGATATCCAACAACCAGTCCTGTTCAGGTTCAGGACAGATGCTGTCTTCATAAATGAGGTAAAGACCTGCAGGATCAAGCACCTCGACTTGTTGCTTGATTGCCAACGCCGGCGTCGCAGACCGCCGTAAAATCTGGACGTCTTGCAACGTCAGAGCTTCTAGGGTCTCGCTGAACTCTCCTTGCGGATCCTCCCACCAAACCACTCGGCTGCGGGAAAACTGCTGTTGCAGGCTATCGATAATTCTTTCGAGTTGTGTGGATAGCTCAGACATCAATCACCGCCCCCAGCGGTTAAACCCAAAAAGCGCTTATCATGCGCCCTCTACCAGAAAAATAAATGAATCTGACGCACCGCCAACGGGTAGTCAAAGAGGGCCAATGAAAAATTCAGCCTTTAGGCAAAATAGCCATAGGCTTCCTTGAAACGCGGTCGTACGAACCGAAGACCGGCGGCATAAGATGTTTCTCATAATGCTGGCGCATCCTTGTTTCTGCTCAGCTTCCGTCAGCGCCATGCCCAGTATGGCTGCTCATAAAGTAGCGCAGTATACCGATAGCTAAGCCTACCCTAATGTCGGGCAGCACATGGCAAAGAGCTGTATTTCGCACCTGCTCAGCCCTTCATAGCGAAGGGCTTGGCTCCCTGGCACTTATGTACGCGATTGGAAGAAAAAGCTCTACCCGTATGGCAGTAGAGCTTTCTCATAAGCCATGAGATTTTTTTATTTACTCTTCCTTCCCGCCGGTAATCACCTTAACATCTGCCAGCAAGTTACCAAATTTTCCGTAGTTGACCTTGACGCCATCATCCAGATCGAGAGTTATGCGCTGGTCGGCGTAGGGGCGCAGCGTCTCGTCGAATCGGCGGAGTTCTTCGAGTTGTTTGGTAAGTTTGTCTTTACGCTTTTGCAGGGCTTTTTGTTGGGCGCTGCTGGTGGCGCTATCAATGTCGTCGGTGAGCTTATCGATACGGGCCTGCATACGGCTTTGGAGAGGGACGACGTATTCCATACGCATGCGGGATAAGGTGCCCTCGTTGTAGCGGTGCAAGTAAACCAGACACTCGAAGGCCTTTTGCTTGCCACTAGAGAAGAGCCAATAAATCGGGCGCCTCTTGTAGGTTTGCAAGTGATCTTTGTAAAAGCTGGTCGTCAGGTAGCTGCGGATGGCCTCCTCGGCAGATTCGCCAGACTTACGACTCAAGCTATCGGCCAGCCACTCCATGTTTTCCACCAGGGTATCTCCCCCCCAGACTACCTTTACAAACTCACGCATACGCTCGGCGGCATCGTCCTCAAACCAAGGCTCGTCAGTGATGGGGATAATACCGTCGACATCAGCTGGGAATTTGTGATAACGAGACGATTCGAAACTGCCTCCATGGGCACAGATTAAGCCCGGCTCGTCTAAACTGTAACGCCCCATCATGCATCCGACCGCATAGGAAATTAGACGACGCATATCAATCTCTAAATTAGGACGATACAGCGTTATCTGACTTTCTGTAACTGCATCACAGAGCTCATCTTGCAATTCATACATATCAATAACAAGGCGATTATTAGCCTCTTCCAATTCACGAGCACGAGCAAAATCTGCCAACATCACCTTCTCCAACTCCAGCCAAGATCTACTCAGAGAAGTTTCAGACTTTTTATGCGCAATCAGATCAAGACCCGCAAAACCCCATGAAGTTTCAAACGAGTCCCAATCTCTAGCAGCAATAGAAATCAACTCCGACGCATTAACTGAAACCTTATCAACAAAGCCTCGATCACCCATAAAAATTGGAACCTTGGAAATATGCGACGTTTCAAAGTTCAAAGTTGGAGACATCATTTTTAAAATCTGCGTCGAGTACACAGAATTAAGAACTCCAAGAAAAAAATTCAATAACCCTTCATCATTCGGAAAAAGCGTTACACCGGCTATATCAAATACCGCCCCCGATGGCTGAAAGCGAAATGCTGGCGTACCACTTGATATTTTTGACCACGTAACTCCTGCCGTAAAATAATTATTTTGATTCCAGCACTTTGAATTATTAGGAGTGATTTTACCAGACTTTAAATCGGCAGCCTTTTTGGCCTTAATACACGCCCCATCGCCCTCCCAATCCACTAAAAATTCTTGATTCCCATACCACTTTCTAAAGCCACCACCTTTATTATAAGGAAACCATCTCATCAAGCTTGCTTTTGCCTCATCCCGGCTCTTGGAATGCAAGCAGACTCGACCAAAATCAACCTCAAACCACCGGCGTACAAAGCGATTGTTTTCCCCAGTTTGCATTCCAGCTAATGTTTTCGCATTTACTTCGGCCGCATCAAATCTAGAAAAAGTTTTAGAAATATTTTCACCAACCCAATAAATAATTGGGGAACCTGAAATATTACCGAAAGCTTCTTGCACCACACTTTCATACCTGTTACCACCGGCACTCAATGCGTTTCTCTTTTCTGATTCAACCCCATCTACCAAGCGAAAAAAAACTGGCCTGAATTTTTTTAAATTTACACTTTGAATGATAGTTGCCGCGACCTGCACAACTTCGCCAGAAATCTCGCCAAAAGCTTTAGCACCCAAGTGAGCCATGGTGTGAATAGTCCGATTTTCTAGCAGCTTCTTTCGCATGACCTCATATGACGACAAGAACATCCAACTTTGCATGACAACCATGCTATCGAAGCCCATCGGTTTGCACCAAGAAAAACCACGCTCAATGAACATCGCAAAGAGATCGGCCTTACTATCCGGGAAATTTCTTTTGGCAAACTCCTTTAATACCGAATTCATCCCCCTTCCCCCCATATATGGGGGATTTGCCACTACCGCATCGTATTGCATTATTAACAAGCTAGCAGGCCAAGCAAACTGCTCCAATACTTGACTGGAATAACTTCGCGATAAGTCATCCCCACAATTACGAACATTCACGAGCAGATCGACAATTTTGCCCAGCTTAACCTTGAGGGCATCCGGCACGCGGATCAGCGAGCCAAAAGTTTTGCCATGCTCGAACAACTGAATCAGTTGGCGTAGATCGAGCACAGTAAGACCAGAGCTATGGCGGGTCTCCAATTGGCCACCGCCGAACAATTGACCTGAGGGGAACGTCTCTCCGCCCTCCAACTGGATAGCGGCGTCGATAATAATCTGTGCCATCTCAGCATCCGGCAGACCCGCACTTTGTTGAATGGCCATGACATTGAGGTGCGGTGGATTGCCTTCGTCATCAAAAAGACGACGATCATCCTCACGAGCCTTCATCAGCAAGGCAAAACCAGCGAGCTGGGCAGCGCGGTCGTCGATATCCAGACCGAACAGATTCTTTTGCAAGATAAGCCGAGGAATTTCGCGCAAGCGATAGCCGCGCTCCTCATATATTGCACGCAGCAGGTTATAGGCTTCGACCAGGATATGGCCGGAACCACAGGCAGGGTCAAGCAAGGTCAGGGACTCGGGATTGAGAGTACCGCCATCCTCATCCATACGTACCTTGATCAACGCATCGAGCTGAGCCTGAACTTCCGGAGATTGTTCAGCCGGCTCAATGTAGTACGGCATTTTTTCTTTTAGGCCGGAGTCCGGATTAGCCATTAACCAGAGCCGTCCAAGGCTGTTCTGTACTAGGTACTGAACGATCCAGTTGGGAGTGAATAGCTGAGTGGCGGCGGGAATATCCTCGCTCTTGACCACCTTGCCCATCACCTCGTCTTTTTTCTCGCTGATGTAAAACTGGTAGAGCCAGCCGATGACCTCTACTTCTTGCCAGTCGCCCTCTTCGATATCGCTGACCAAATGGGCAATTGGCGAGTCCGTGCGCAGAAGATTGTCCGGGAGCAACAGCTCGGTGGCATCGTCCAGCGCCTCGAAGAGGAACGGCATATTGAGGTGCAGCTCGTGGCACTGAGCGAGAAGGATCTCGCGGTACAGCGCTTCATCCTGATTGCTTGCGGTTTTCAGGCGGATAACTTCAGCCTTGTCCAAGCCAGGTAAATCGAGATGCTGAACGTGATCGAGGATCTCAGGTTGATGGCCTTGAGGGTGGCTAAGCACACGGTAGCCGTGACTCAGGTAGCCCTTTAATTCCATAAAGCGGATGGCTACCAGGCGGTTAAACCAGGTGTAAGCCAGCGCCTCGATCACAGCATTAAACCCCTGCTGCTGAATACGTCGAGCCAGCTCAGAGCGCTGCTTGGCAACGCTGGCCGGGAAAGGCTGGCCACCGATCAGCAATACGTCGCCCGTTTGTTCGACACTGACCGACATTGCCGGATCAAGCCCCAGACGACGGGTACGCAGGGTAACGGCCTCAATAAAGTCGAGACGGGCCTGAGGGGCGTATTTCTTGAGTGCAGAGCGGTTCATGCCTGTTCCTTAGGAGACGATCTGACCTTGAGTGGCTTGAGCGCACGGCCATACATCATTAGGTATTTGTCGAATTCAGTTTCTGGGCGTTGAAATCGTTTGCTCGCCTCATGCAGGAAATGCTTGAGCCGGACGATATCGCTCCAGGTGGATGGTTTTTTCTTGGCGGACGGGATTTGCTGAAGATGATTCATGGCGCGAAAATTATGCTGGTCGATGATCGGCACCTGTAGCGGATGGATCAGGTGAGTCAGGTAGGCGCTGGTGATATAGCGCAGCCTACCCAAACGCTTATCCCACCATTGAAAAGTGGCTTCGGGGGTGAATTGATCACCAGCAAATAACGCCCAGCCTCGATAAGCAGGCCACAGACTCTCGATCTCGCAGATCAAGGACTTCTGCTTGGAGGGAAAGTCGTCCTTGCCCCAGTGCCCCCACTTCCACACCAGCGCTGCCAATAGATCCACCTTCTCTGCCAACGCAGAGAAGGTGTTCTTGAAGGTCTCATAATCGAGCGCGGGGTATTTTTTGAAGCTGTAGAGCTCAAGGTGTGAGGTATAGGTTGTCTTTACCTCATTAGTAATTTGCTGCCAGTCGGTAGCGTTCAGCGGCTCTTCCATGATGGCATTTCTCCTCGGCAAATATGGCTACTGAAGGGCTGAAACGATTCGGGCCCTAAGCGCCTTGCGACGCTGTTCATAAAACGCCGGGAACTCCGCCAGCGTTTCTGGGAGATCGGTGATTTCCAGACCCGCCAGATACTGCTGGCGCGCGAGGACATCTGGCTTGAACTGGGCGTACCAGTCATGTGGCATCTTCTGGCGTTTTTGGTTGTTGATGCTGCCTTCGAGCAACTGGAGGTTAGCCAGACGGTTAGCCTTATCCGCCACCTCTGCTGCCAACTCCTCCGGGATACCTGCTTTACGGAGCTGAGGCTTGGTGAAACGAGCCTGCGGGTAGATATGGTCTACATGGAAGTGCCTGGACAGGTCGAAGCCTGGGAAGATCAACGAGAGCAAGGCAAAAGTTCGCTTGTCGCCATAGGGAAGCTCGACCAACTCGTCCAGCTCCTCCTCCGTGAAGGAAAGCGTCTTACCGCGCGCGGACATCACGCTTTCGATCAGAGATACAGGGAAGCCCGTCTGCGCATGGGTACGAACCTGCTCACGCAAAGCAGTCAGCAGGGTGTCAAGACCACTGCCCCAGATTCCCGAAGCCTTGAGCAGACTGCGAACCAGCCACTTACGCACATTTTCACGATCCTGAGCGTACTCAACGCGGGACAAATAGCCCTCCCCAGGTTGACGGGCGAACAGGTAGTAAGCGATGGGTAACAGGGCACTGTCGGCACGTAGGTTCTGGCTGTTGAAACCAAAACTGGCCAGTAACCGAACCGACAGCAGCAATGCCTCGCGTATGCATGACCAGTTTTCCTCCAGCAATGCCATGTTGGCCTTGTTGAAGTTTTCTACCTTGAAGCCGACGCTGCCAATGTCCGACAACATCAATCCGGCTTTGAGCACTAGGTCTTTACTGAAGTTGAACTGGTCGCCCTCTTTGTTCATCTGGTCGACGAGCTGATGAATCTCTTGCCGGGCATCAAGCTTCGACCACTGCGCCACGGCAATGGACAGCAATAGATCCGAGTAGGAAAGCGGTGTACCGCCACTGTTCATACGAATGAAGATATTCAGGACACGCCCAAGATCCTGCTCAGCTTCTTCGTAGTAGCTGATCAGCTCTTTGTGGTGAACGGTGCGGTAGAGATGGCGGAGGACTTTCTTCGCTTGCCGGCGCTGCTCACCACCGAGATCAAGCTCGTCCAAGCTGTCGATCAGATCATCCTCGCTCTCGAGCAGGACGCGACTAACGCGAAGCCACAGTTGGCCTTCTCCCGTTAGCTCCGTAGCGGTCTCAGTGAAAAACTCAAAACGGTACTCGGAGCCGGTTTCCACATCAGGCTCGCCCAGCAGATCAAGGTAAAGATGACGGATCGGGAAGGCATCATTACTCGACCACCATTTGCCTGGCAGCTTCCAGGCGTAGGAGCCACGCAGGCCAATGTTAAGCGCCGTCATACGCTGCTGGCCGTCCAGCACGGCGACGAGATCCCGCTCGGGGAGGGCTTTCAGCAGAGCGCAGTGATAGTTGTCGCGCTCATGGTAGTCACGGACAAAATCATAGAACTGGTACTCCTGGCGCTTCTCCGGTGCGATACGCCAGAACAGGAAAGTGCCGAAGGGGTAGCCCTGCATGAGACTGTCGAACAACCGGCAGATCTGCTCTGGCCACCAAACGAATTCACGCTGAATCGCCGGCAGGATGTACTCCTGCGAAGCGACCTTGTCCAACAGCTGCTTGATCGTACCGCCTGGTTTGTACATGGCTGTTCCTTAGCGAATTTCAACGCGTTGATTGTCAGCGATTGCCTGCTCAAGCTCATTACGCAGTTTGGCCAGGAAGCTGTCGATATCGGCCTGGGTCTCGATATAACCGGAGCCAGCAAGCAGCTGAGCATCCACTACCCTGCGTTTTTTGACCGGTGCTGCCGGAGCTACAACTGCCGCAGGCGTATTAACAATCGGAGTATTGGACTCTGCCACTGGCAGACCAGGGTTACCGCTACCAGATGCCACGGGCGTTGGTGCCGGTGCGCTGGCTGCTACTTTAGCTTTGGCGGCGGCCTGTTCGGCCAACAGGTGCAGATGATCGATAGCGGCATCGGCCAGGTCGCGGGCCTCATCCAACATGTCATTGATATGAGCCAGACTGCGCTGTTTGGTAATACGCTGCCGGAGGTTTTGCAGGGCGAGCAGGCTCTTGTTGCGCTGATCCGTGCTTGCTTGCAGGTCATCCAGTTCGGCGCTGACCTTGGCCAATTGCTTGTCCAACCAAACATCTGCTCGCTCATGGGCCTCCCTGAGGAAGCCGTCGTTGATCAGGGTGATCGTTTGGATCAGCCCTTCACCTTCGCGAATGAGATTGAACGGTGCTTTGGCACTGAGGATTTCGTCGATGCGAGCCAGCGCACGAGCGGCGTTTTCATCCTTCTCCAGCTTGGGTCGGTTGGGCTGGAAGTCCCGCTGAGCCGCACTTAGTTTGTCCCAGGCGGATTTCTGGCTGCTGTAGAAGTTATCCAGATCGCCGTGACTGTCAGAGAGGTCGAGCAGTGCACTCCGTTCCTTGAGGAACAGCTGAATGGCATCAAAGCTATCCGGGGCTGCCTTGAGTTTGCCAATCAACTTAAGGCCCTGGTCGATGTCATCCAAACCCGGGTACTGACCGGTCTGTGCCAATGCGCGCCACTGTTTGAACTCACTCTCCCAGGTAGCCAGACTGATTTGCAGAAGGCTGTAGAGGCTATCCTCGCCATCCGGGGCGATCTTCTGAAACACCTCTTTGAATTGCTGACGGGCTTTTTGCAGCTCGCCGGAGCCGACTTGTTGACGCTTCTGGATCTCGGTGGTACGCCAGCGCGCCGGGGTAGAGATTTCACTCCATATTTGCTGCGGCGCCAGCGGGCCCCCGTTACCGATCAGGCTGACTTCGCCTTTGAGCAGCAGGCGCACGATCAGCAGTACGGTCTCCCATTCCGGCCAACCATAGGGCCGACGACTGTAGTGGGTCTCCGCTAGGTCATGCAGGACGATGCGTCGCGATTGTGAGGCAAGCAATTCAATGTGCTGGCTAACCTCTTTGAGGGCGCGCGGGTTGGCTTCGCCAGTGCTCTCCAGGTCAAGGCCCGGCGTTTGCGGCGTGGCCAGCATGGCCTGAATTTCTTTCTGAGGGTCACTACTCAGGTGCTGGATGTATCCCAGCTTGCTGAATGTATTACGCACTAGGTAGTCGAGCGCCTCCTCCGCTAGCATCGGTGCACTGGAAGCCTTCGTTTCAAGTTTGTTGCCTGCCACATACACATCGGCCTCACGCAACAGACGATCCACGGTGGTACTCAGGCGCTGGCGGCGCTGGCGGTTTTCTTCTGCACGATCCTGAAGGATGCGCTTGGTGTTGTGCGGCAGCGTGCCGTCGTTTTTGTGAGTGATGTACTTGTCGGTTTGCAGGTACAGACGAAGTTCACGGGCCAAGTCACGCTCGTCCTCCAGACGCAAGAGCACACTGCCCTCCCCCTGACTGGATTCAAGAATGCAACGTTGCTCATTCCAAGTGCCACGATCATCCACCAGTGGGCTGATGACCGATATCAGCAGGTCGCCATCAACGCGATTGCCTAGGGGATGCAGATCGCACTGGCGGTTGAGGCCAAAGTCTTTGCCGTTGTCGGAGAAGCGAAACTTGCGCTGGCCACGCAGCGCTTCATCAAACAGCAACTGACCCAGCGCGCGGGCCTCATCGGCGCTAGTGAGGTCGACGTCCTTGATCTCGCGACTGATGTCACGTTCTTCGTTGGTCAGAAAGAAAAAATCATCGCCGTTACGACTGACCAAGGTTTCCTTTTCCAGGCGCTGGAGACTGTCTTCAATCTGTTTGCGCAGACCTTGGCGGTCAGCGTCGATCTCATCGATAAACAGGGTGATCAGGTTGTCGACGTTGCCCTTGATCTCATCGACATATCGGATGAGGAACAGAGTCTTCAACACAAGGGGATCGAGTTCTTGCAGGCTTGGGTTGCTGGCGGCATTGTCAATGGTCGATTTGACCACGCCCTCAAGGAAGCCCTCGATAGACGGATAGAAGCGGTAAAGCGGTACCAGAATGCCGACGTTGTTATCACTGACGGCCTTGGCGGCTGATTGGAACGCATCAAGCAGCGAGCGCTCGCCTCGGGCCAAGTGGGTACCGGTGGCGCCGGCCTTGCGAATGCTTTCAAAAATGCGCTGCACCAGCTGGAACTGATACGGCACAAAGGGGTAAACGGCGGCGAAATTGTCTTCGTCGGTGAACGCTTTGTATGTACGCCCAGTGTTGGTGAAGCTGAGCTGGTTGCGCAGAATGTCAGCCTTCTCGCGGTAGATCTTGCGCAGGGCATCCTTGGGCTCTGGTTCTTTATCGAGCAGGCGGCGCTGGATGACTTCATCGACGTTGCCGCTGGACAGCGACAAGCGGGTTTTGAAGCGACCCTGAATCTTGGAGAAGTCGTTAGCCTTGGAGGCGCGTACTTCACCCAGCACAGCGTCGATGTCTTCCTGTGAGGTAACCAGAACCCAGGCGCGACCACCACAGATCGTACCGAGGTTTTCGGTGATGGTTTGCAGGCTGAGCATCAGGTGGGTGTCCTGACCAATGAACTGGCCGACTTCGTCCACCAGGAACACGATGCGCTGATCCTTGCCGCGCTTATCTAGGTACTCCTTCACCCATTTGGCGAAGCTTTCGACGTTGAGGCTGAAGTCGTTTTCAAAACGCTCCACCCAAGCGTCGGCATCCTTGATTTCCTGCCCAAGGGTTTTCGACAGGGCAGTAGCCAACGCATCAACCTGGAAATGGTAGGCGTCGCGCTCATCTTCCCAAGTGGAGCCTGAAGCGTCAGCGAATGCCTGCTTGAACCCAGAAAACTTGCCCAGGTCGTCCAGGTGACGCTCCATGTGAGCGATATGCGGGTGATCGCCGCAGAAGCCTAGGCGCTCGTTGAAGATCTTCAGAAAGACACGAAGGATGGCGTCGCGGCCGTCACCGCTATCAGCCTTGCTGTCGATGTTGAACAGCAGCACATCCGTTTCGGCGGCGATGGCGCGCTTGATATCAGCGGCGAGCATCGGGTCGGCGATTTTGCGCTCAAAAAAATCTATGGCCTGGCGCGTGACGGCGTCCTTGCTGACCTGTTTGTTTTCCAGCAGGTAGGAGAGGATCTTCAAGAAATGCGATTTACCCGAACCGAAGAAACCGGAGATCCACACCCCTACTCGCCCCGACGCATCCTGGGGGTTGTCCAGGGCCGCCAGGTAGCTTTCAAAAAAGCTGCGCAGATGCTGATCCAACTCGCGAGTGATGACGTACTCATCCAGCTCTTGCCAAACGGACTCAGCGTCATCCTGGTCAGCCTTGATCACGCCGTTGATCGAGCGGTGAATAGAGCGGGTAAACAGACTCTTGATTTGCACGGTGGACATCCTGTTCAGCTCACCAGTCGGAAAGCGCGGTAATAGGGTTTCTCGCCCAGCTGACCGAACAGCTTTAGCGATTGGCCGTCATAGAGGCCGGGATAGAAAACCACCAACGGGGTCTGCCCCATAAACGGCTGGAGGTTATTCAGAAGGTTGTGGGTGCGAATCAGCGGATATGCACTGCCGACACCGTTGATGACCAGCAGGCCAAACTCACTTGGCGGATAGCGATCAACCAGTTCTTTGGCGACCTTGCCTGCATCAAGTGGTGCCTTGAGGGCCTTGAGCATGTAGTCGTCACCTTTCTTAGCTTGCATCTCGATGGATTGATCCAATTTGTTGCGGTCTTTCAGCATGTCGAGCATCAGCTCGAACAGGTTGATAAAGGCAGCCTTGAGTTCAGGGCGGCGCTTGATAATCGCCCCTTGGAGAAACCGGACGTGCTCGCGCACCTTCAATTCATCCTGCGGCAGATAATCGAAGGCATAGAACGGCACCTCGTTGCCCAAGCCTTGGCCACCGAGAAAGTCATCAGAGGTGACCTTATTCAGGATTTTATTGAGGCGTTCGTCGAGGTCGTTCACGGGCATACCTGAAGGCAATCGAGCACGTACTGCTCATTGTGTTGACGTAAATAATGAAGAACTGCGGGTTCAATGTGCTGACTACGTAAGCGAAGATTGCGGGTGTTTTCGATGAAACCGGCCTCCGCCAGGATACGCATGGCATTTTGCCTTAACTTAACCCGAGTGGAGTCGCTGAGGGTAGGCATATTCGGTTGCGAACGCAGGCTGTCTTCGATGTAGGCGTCCCAGTGGCGCGCTTCTAAGTGGGTGGCGAAACGGCGGAACTGATCGCGTACGACCGTACGCAGGAAGTCCCCGAATAACGGCGAGAACTTGACCGTGACGGCGAGAGAAGCGTGGGTGGCGACGGGGACGCTACCATCCCGTACAAGCGACCACAAATCAGAGCTCATAGTTTGCAGACGTAAACGGGCCAGATTGGCATAGGTATCGGCAGTCCTGGCCGTACGCTTTTGCAGCACATTCAATTCGTGTATCTGCCTACCCCACTCCTGAACGTCTACACCCTGCAGCAACAGCGCGGCAACGATTCGGGTCTCAGGCACAATCAGAGAGCACTGCGTGAAGTTGGCTTGGTATGGACTACTCATGGATGACTCTGGTTTTCAAACGTGTAAAACGACCTATTTTGAGAGTCTGACCCGGCTAGCGCCAGCGCTGAGTAACCAAAGGTCTATTTAATTTTCGTCAACCACAGAGAACAGATTTATTGTTACTTCCCAGCATCGTGCTGATAGCCCTCATGACCTTTTTGAATTGCACCTGATTTCGAAGACACCGTCATGCATCGCTGCTCGACCGGCTGATATTGGCTGCTAGAGTTGACGCTAGCGATAAGCTGTTTTTTGGCCGATAGCTGCTGTCTAGGTACGACTAATACGGGTCTACCTCAGCGGGTCCCGGACGGTTAGGTTGAAATTGAACGAACAGTTGCTGCTGCCAGCTGCGATATACGTCCGCGCACTTCCCTGCTTCAACGGCCATTACGAGTATCAGGTGAAGGATAAGGAGTAGCCTTGCCTAGACAATTGTCACATGCCACCAGCGAAGCGCTGGAGCGGTGTAGATCTGCAGGTGCCATCACCGCGAGCCGAAACGGTGGGAACCAGCAAGAAGCGGACATCGACCGTCTACGAGTTCAGCGGCAAGTCATAACTCGGTTGCTAATGAGTTTTTCTGATCATCCGTACACTCATAAAAGGTCATTGATCAGTTGTAGTTCCTGTTGAGTGTACGGCGTCTCTCGACATCTTCGAATCGCCTCAAGGCCCCTTCTAATGGGTATTTGCCGCGCAGGATCTTGAATGCATGCAATCAGCAGATCAGAATCAGGATCTCTTCCCTTTAAGTATTTTTCGACTAGCTCAGTGAGTGATAGGCGAGCTTGTAGATCGCTTAGCATTGATACTTCTCCGCTCCTGTGCTCCCTACAACCAATTGGATGAAAATTGGGAGTCCATGGAATTGTATTTACTCACTCGGCAAATGCCATCATTAGGCCACTGTGCGCAAGAAGTTGCGCGGTAGGTCGTAATATTTCAGGGGGCAAATGCTCTGCAGGCCAAGCCAATCATGGCCTGTAGCCAAGTGCGCAAGAAGTT